>JBEDJE010000194.1:0-3245 GCA_041172985.1 Actinomycetota bacterium | reverse complement strand
GTTTTTGGCAATGTGGTGATGTCTATCAAATGGACCCAATGACACTTGCCGACATGGGTAAGGCCGATTGGGTTAGTCAATTTCCGAGCCCCACCGGAGTTTCAGCGCACACGAAGCTTGATGAAGCCACTGGCGAGTTGCTCATTTTTGGTTACAGCACATCTGAACCATTTATGCATTACGGCGTTGTGGATGCGCAGGGGAAATTGGTTCATGCGATTGATGTTCCATTACCCGGACCGCGTCTGCCACACGACATGGCCTTTAGCGAGAACTATGCGATCTTGAATGACCTTCCGCTGTTTTGGGATCCGGCCATGATCGAACTTGGTGCGCATGTGCCGCGCTTTTACCGCGATATCCCGACGCGCTTCGCTGTTGTGCCACGGCGGGGCAACACCGAAGACATCAAATGGTTTGAAGCCGATCCCACATATGTGTTGCATTGGATCAATGCCTACGAAGAAGGCGATTGGCTGATCTTGGATGGATTCTTCCAACATGATCCGATGCCTGCCAAACGCGAAGGTACCCCTAAACCACTGTCGCTCTATCGATCAGTTGATCTTGATCGCTTACAAACGCGTCCTCACCGTTGGCGCTTCAACTTGGTGACCGGAGAGACCAAAGAAGAGTCACTGTCTGATCGGGTCATGGAATTTGGAATGATCAACCCGCAGATTGCTGGCAAGAACTATCGCTACACGTACAACATGACTGGAAAGCCAGGATGGTTTTTGTTCGATGGTCTTGTGAAACAAGATGTTCTCACAGGAACTGAGGAGTTTTACTTCTTTGGTGAAGGTGTATTTGGTAGCGAGACCCCGTTTGCACCACGTACTGGAGCGACTGCAGAGGACGACGGCTACTTGTTGACCTTTACAACCGACATGAATCGTGATTGCAGCGAGTGCCTCATCTTTGATGCGACTCGTCTCACTGATGGACCGATTGCTCGAGTGCGATTACCCGAACGCATTTCCTCGGGAACTCACTCGTGCTGGACGTCAGCCGAGGCACTCGCGTCGCGCCAATAGAGTTTCCCCTACTGACAATGAAGTGACTCTGACGTAAGTTGGTTTCGTCTTAGTTTTAGATGGGGGTCTACTTATGGAAACAGTTGTGCAGGTTGCTCAGGGGCAATTGCGAGGTTCAGTTGAAAACGGACTTCATATATTTAAGGGAGTTCCGTACGCGGCTCCTATTGACGGGCCGAATCGATTTCGTGCGCCACAGCCACGTGAATCTTGGTCGGGTGTTCGTGATGCCACCACAATTGGTTTGATTTCGCGACAAGCACCATTGCCACCACCTTTCGGGTCCCCTTTGCCAGAGGCAGGTGCAGATTGTTTAAACCTCAATGTATGGAGTCCCGACGTGACTGGCTCATTGCCGGTGTATGTGTGGATTCACGGCGGTGCGTTCTACGGCGGCAGCAGCGTTGAGGCGGTTTACGACGGCGCATCGTTTGCACGTAATGGTGTCGTCTGCGTGACGATCAACTATCGCTTGGGTGCACAAGGCTTCTTGCACCTTGCTGATCACTTTCCAGAATTAGCCGAATCGGGTAATGCTGGACTCCTTGACCAGATCGAGGCCCTGAAGTGGGTGCAACAAAACATCGCTGCATTCGGCGGTGACCCATCACGCGTCACGATCGCTGGTGAATCTGCCGGTGGTATGAGTGTGTCGTCGTTGATGGCAACGTCCCTTGCCAAGGGATTGTTTACACAAGCGATTCCGCAAAGTGGTGCTGGTCATAATGGCATCAGTGCCAAGACTGCAACAGTGATCGCCGGTGAAGTCTTGCGTCGTCTAGATGTGAAGCCTGGTGACAGTGCGGCACTTGCCAAAGTTTCTGATGAGCGCTTGTTTGAAGTGCAACTTGAAGTAATGGCTCTGGTCCTCGAAGGGGACTCAGATATTTTGGGTGAGGCCGCGGGTTCAATGATGCCGTTCCAACCGACCTACGACACGGCAATTTTGCCAAAACGACCAATTGAGTTGATTGAGGCAGGATCGGCAGCGGGCATCAAGGTTCTCACTGGCACCACGATGCAAGAGTCATTGGTTTTTATGATCGCGATGTCACCCATGTTCAGCGAAGAGATGCTCGAAGAAATGGTCACCGCAACATTCGGATCTGCCGAAAAAGGTCTAGCGGCTCTTGAGAAGTATCGCGCCAATCGACCAGGCGCATCGCCTCTCCAAATCTCTGCGGCTGTTGAGACTGATCGCATGTTCATCGTGCCATGTCGTCGACTTGCTGATGCACAACTCAAACATTCACCAGATGTGTGGACCTACCGCTTTGATTGGGCAACTCCGATATATGACGGCGCACTAGGCGCATGTCACGCGCTTGAGTTGGTGTTCGTGTTCAACAATCTTGGTGATCCTGCAGCGGCATATTTGAGTGGCGACAATGCACCGCAAGATGTCGCTGATGGGATGCATCAAGCTTGGGTGGCATTCGTGAAGACCGGTAATCCGCAACATGCTGGAATTCCAGAATGGGCCCGACACAACATCAACGACCGACCGATGATGCAGTTCAATACAACGTCAACGCTTGGTCACAATTTGTGTTCAGATGAAATCGCATTGTGGGATGGCGTTCTCTAAGAAACGTCTTTGATGCGTTGACGAAGTTGGACAAAAACTTCTTCGCCAACAATTGCCGTCAGTTCATCGGCCAAACTTTCAATCACCCTGTTGTCACCAACGTATGCCTCGGGTTCTTCAGTGCAGACCCAGGCCATTTTTTCACTGTGATCGCCCCAGTCAGATTTTTTCCAGCCACGGACGGTTGCGATTTCGACGTCGTCTTCACGCATGACCCAATCAACCTTGATGGGTAGTTGCCAACACACCGACGGTTTCCAGTCAATGGGTGACTCGTTGTAAGCAAGTGCCCCGAGATGTAATGCACAACCCTCACCGCCAGCGAAGCCGTTGCGATTATGAAAAATGCAAGCGCCATCAACGACGCGTGTTGCATCGTTTTGTTCATCTCTGAATATTCCGCCCGTTTGGGCTTCGGCGTGAAACTGAAAAATTTCCGGTGTCAAAGTTGCGGCCATCGCTGAAAGGTTCATCGCTTCATCAACACCGTCAAGTTCAGCCCCTAGCGAACAGCAACCGTGACCAGTCACAGAATCGCGAGTGTCGCCGATGCCCAGGCATCCACGGCCCCAAATACATGTCCAGTTTGAAGTGATGAACGAACGCTCAAAACGCCAGAT
>JBEDJE010000193.1:0-3252 GCA_041172985.1 Actinomycetota bacterium | reverse complement strand
GTCAACAGTTCATAGAAGTCAGTCGCAAGACTGAAAAGAGGCGCCCGCAAGGGCGCCTCTTTTGTTTCTCAAGATGCAGAGAACGGCCAGACCGATGTAGCGGCAAGTAAGGTCAAGACATGCTCGCATTGTTTGATATCGAATCCTGGCTCGACAAAGGTGGACTCGTTCTCTTGGCAGCCATCGTGTTTGCCGAATCCGGATTACTCATTGGGTTTTTCTTGCCCGGTGATTCGTTACTCTTTATCGCTGGATTCTTATCGTCAAGTGCCGGGGGCAATGTTCTCCCCGCTTTACCCATCGTCGCTCTCGTCACTTTTGTCGCAGCTGTCGCCGGCGACCAAGTTGGTTACCTCTTTGGACGCAAGGTTGGCCCGAGTTTGTTTGATCGGCCTCAGAGTCGACTCTTCAATCCGAAGAACATTGAGAAAGCCCACGCATTTTTTGAGAAGCATGGTTCGAAGACCATTGTGATGGCGCGCTTTGTCCCCGTCGTACGAACCTTCGCACCGATCGTCGCCGGTGTGGGCAAGATGAACTATCGCACTTTTGTTATTTACAACATCGTTGGCGGAGTCCTGTGGGGTATCGGCATCACAACTCTTGGCTATTTTTTGGGCGAAGTGTCATGGATTGAAAGCAATATTGAAATAGCTCTGATTTTGATCGTCGTCATCTCGGTCTTGCCGATGCTGATCGAAATACTTCGTCACCGTCGTGCCAATCGCAAGTAAACAATTTCGCTGGCAGACTGAACACCATGAGTAACCAGACTGTTCGCTATCTCAGCCTTGAGTGGATCGACGCTCTCACTCAGGCCGTGGCGACAAATGAAGCCATCGCCGCAATTGCCAACGATCACACGGTCGGCATTACACAAACTGTTACCGGTGGTCCCGAAGGAGACGTTACGTACCATTTGCAAGTAGCCGATGGTCGCGCGAGTTTTGGTGCAGGTGCCGCGTATCCAGAAGACGTGCGCTTTGAACAAGATTGGGAAACTGCAACTGCAGTCGCAACCGACAAGCTCAATGCTCAACAAGCTTTCATTACTGGACGTATTCGCCTCTACGGCAATCAAGAAAAATTGGTTGCCAGTACACCAGTGTTTGCAGCACTCGATGGCGTTTTCAGCACAGTGCGTACTTTTACCGAGTATCGCTAGATGTCGTTATTTCTTTGATGAGATAACGACTAGCGCAACACCACATAGTGCGCCGCCGACTAGATACGGCGAACCAATCGCCACATGGTCATACAACACGCCGGCGAGAGCCGGACCAGCAACGCGACCGAATGCATTCACGCCTTGTTGAAAGCCAAGTGCTTCACCGCGACGATGATCGGGCACGCGACCCGACACCAGCGACGACAAGTTGGGGGTGACTAAACCTTGACCAATTGTCAATAACGCCAAGGCGACAATGAGCAACGGCCACGTCTCTGCAAATGCCAACACAACCAAACCAGCACTATTCAAAACAAGACCTACTTGCAGCGAACGTTGAGTTCCGATCTTGGCGTTAATGGGTCGAATCAATCCACCTTGAACCGCCACCAACACGACACCGACGCCCACGAAAATCGCCGCAACACCAGCTTCGGTTAAACGAAAGCGATCGCCAGCGAGAAGTGAAAAGGTTGCCTCGAATCCGCTGAAAGCAACGATGGCAGTAAAGCCTGCGACAGCCAGACCCCACAAACGTACTTTGGCGCCAGTGTCATTTTTGGCTGCTTCATGCGCTGCTCGACGCACATCGGCTGGCCGTGTTTCGGGCAAACGCCGCCACGCCACTGCAGCATTCACCAACGCAACTGTTCCGGCAACGTAGAACGGAATATGTTCGCCACCTAAAGAAGCAAGACCGCCTAGAGCCGGTCCAACCACAAATCCAACACCGAATGCTGCGCCGAGTAAGCCCAACAAACGGGGGCGTTCTGATGGCGGAGCCAAGTCGGTCACTGCGCCTTGGGCCACCGCCACGCTCGCACCAGATGCCCCATCAAGAATGCGCCCGACAAACAAGACCCACAATGCCCCAGCTGCACCGGTCACGAACGACCCAACCGCTGTGCCGAGCAACGAAATCATGATGACGGGCTTGCGGCCAATGCGGTCGGACAGCCGACCAAGAATCGGCGCAAAAACTAACTGTGCTAACGAAAAGGAAGCGAACAACAATCCCACTTCAAGCCCGCTCGCGCCGAAACGCTCGGCGTAACGACCCAAGATGGGGACAACAATGCCAAAGCCAACGAGATCGAGGGCGACGGTTATCCAAATAGTGGCAAAGCCTTGCGGCAATGGGACTCGGGCAGCCTTGTCACGATGGCTTGCAGACTTCTTCGACACGATGTTTCACCATACGTCAACGACGGACGGTGGTACCTGCTTTATTCGTTTCAACAATCCAACCCGCCGCGGTTAACTCGGCTCGTAAAGCGTCGGCAGCAGCAAAATCTTTAGCCGCACGCGCCGCATCAAGAGCTACGGCCCTTTCGGCAATCTCTGATGGGATTTCGGATGCTTGCTTAAGTTCTAAACCAAACGCAAAACAAATCTCGTTGACAGCAGCCGATAGAGAAGCAGCAGATGCATCATTTGCGTCAAGTGCCGCGTTTGCCCGACGAACTGTTTCGAAAAGCAATGCAACAGCCGAAGAGGTATCAAGATCGTTATCCATGAATTCACGGAATTTAGTGACGACTTCTTCATCGGGTGTGGCGCCTTGAGAAACAGCAGCGGTACGAGCCGCGAAAGAATCAAGGCCCATCAACGCGTTGACCGATGCATCAATGTTGTCTTGACCAATACGAACTGGACCGCGATAGTGCGTTTGCAAAAGAACTAAGCGATACGCACGGGGGTCATAAAGCTCAACAAGATCAAGGAGATTGGCCACATTGCCCAAACTCTTTGACATCTTTTCGCCTTCGGTGTCGACCACAAAACCGTTGTGCATCCAATGATTAGCAAATGTCTTGCCAAGAGCAATGGCTTGCGCGCGTTCGTTTTCGTGGTGCGGGAACTTGAGATCCATACCACCACAGTGCAAGTCGAAACCTTCGCCCAAAATGTCGAGGCTCATCACGACACACTCGCTGTGCCAACCAGGTCGACCGTCACCCCAGGGCGAAGACCACGCTGGCTCGCCTGGCTTACTGAACTTCCATAACGCGAAGTCGGCAGGGTTCTTTTTGTTGCCAGCGCCAAACACTTCACGATCGCCACCGCCCGACAACATGTCGTCA
>JBEDJE010000192.1:0-3459 GCA_041172985.1 Actinomycetota bacterium | reverse complement strand
CTATTTCATCAATATCAAAGGTCCTGAACTTTTGAATAAGTACGTCGGAGAAACCGAACGACAAATACGTTTAGTTTTCCAGCGGGCTCGTGAAAAGAGCGAAGAGGGTTGGCCGGTCATCGTCTTTTTCGACGAAATGGATTCGATGTTTCGAACACGCGGAACTGGGATCTCTTCCGACATGGAGTCGACGATCGTGCCACAACTAATGTGATCGTCATTGGTGCGACTAATCGCGAAGACCTGATCGACCCTGCGATCTTGCGTCCTGGGCGACTGGACGTCAAGATCAAGATTGAGCGACCGACCGATGCGGCAGCTACGCAAATTTTCGCTCGATACTTAACATCTGAAATTCCTATTGCAGAAACTGAAGTTGCATGCCACGGAACGATTGAATTGGCGATTTCGAACATGATTTCTCAGGCAGTGAGCACTATGTACAGCTCTGAAGAAATCAATCGATTCCTTGAAGTGACGTACGCCAATGGTGACAAAGAAGTCATGTATTTCCGTGATTTTGCATCAGGGGCAATGATTGAGAACATTGTGCGGCGTTCGAAGAAATTGGCCATTAAGCGGGTGATTGCTGGGGGCGAACGCGGTGTGTGTGCGCAAGATCTGTTTGATTCGATACGTCAAGAATTCCGCGAGCATGAAGATCTACCCAATACGACCAATCCTGACGATTGGGCAAAGATTTCCGGCAAGAAGGGTGAACGCATCATTTTCATCCGAACTTTGGTCAACGAAGGTGGCGATCGCTCAGTTGCAGGTGGTCGAGCGATCGAACGCAGCGCAACTGGCCAGTACTTGTAATGGCGCATTGCCTGAAAGTGTTGATGTAGATGGCGATCGTCAAGGTTTCTGGAATCGAAACTGAGTACGGAATTTTCGTTCGGGGAACCGAGTCAAATCCGGTGTTGGCTTCATCGATGTTGATCACTTCGTACATCGAGTCGAACTCTCGCGATTTTGAGACTGATGTTCCTGCTTGGAACTTTGAAGACGAGCAGCCAGGTGCGGATGCGCGCGGTTTTTCGCTTGAGTCAGCCATGCCACCAGAAGTCGAAATGCATCTTGTCAATGCGGTGCTCACCAATGGTGCGCGTTATTACGTTGATCATGCGCACCCCGAGATCTCTACTCCCGAATGTGCAAATGCGTTAGAGACGTTGATCTATGACTGTGCCGGCGAGGAAATCATTAGACAGTCGATGGCGGCTGTTAACCGCACCTTGCCACCCGGTGTTGAGATGCTTCTGTATAAGAACAACAGCGACGGTAAAGGAAACAGTTACGGCTGTCACGAGAACTTCTTAGTTGCTCGCGAAGTTCCCTTTGGACGAATCGTGTCGCAAATAACTCCGCATTTCGTCAGTCGCCAGGTTTTCGCAGGCGCCGGAAAAGTTGGTTCGGAAATGCTTGGGGTTTCGGTTGAACAAGTTCCGTTTCAATTAAGTCAACGAGCTGATTTTTTTGAAGAAGAAGTGGGGCTTGAAACGACTTTGAAACGGCCCATTGTGAACACCCGCGATGAACCGCATTGTGACCCTCAGAAGTATCGGCGACTTCATGTGATTGTCGGTGACGCCAACATGTCGCAAGTCGCGACATTCCTCAAGGTGGGTACAACTTCGCTGATCTTGTCACTCATTGAAGACGATGTACTCGGAAATGAATTGATGTTGGCGCACCCCGTATCGGCGATTCGTCAAGTGAGTTACGACCCGACTTTGACTCAAACATTGCTCATGGCCGATGGTTCTCGGATGTCAGCAATGGACGTTCAATGGAGTTTGTTTCACAAAGCCACTACATATTTGGAGTCTGTTGGTTTTGAATCAGTTGGTGGTGAACTTGTTGGTCAGAAGATTATTGACCTTTGGGAAGAAGTATTGACTGGGTTAGAAAGTGATCCCGAAAGTGTCGCCGACATCGTTGATTGGGTGGCGAAGAAGCGCATTGTTGATGGATTGCAAAATCGTCATGGATTGGCGAAAACTGACGCACGCTTAAAAGCCGTTGACCTTCAGTATCACGACATGCGAGCTGATAAGTGTTTAGCAACGCGAGCCGGCTTGCGTTCGTTAGTTGATGCCTCACAAGTCGAACGGGCGATCAGGCATGCTCCAGATTCCACGCGTGCATTTTTTCGAGGACACTGTTTGGAGCGATGGCCAGATCAGGTCGTCTCGGCTAACTGGGATTGTTTGGTTTTTGACGTAGGTCGTGGCCCGTTACGAAGGGTCCCGATGATGGAGCCTTTGCGGGGGACGCAAGAGTTGGTCGGGAAGATTTGTGCAGAAAGTGGAACTTTGCTCGAGTTACTCGACCGTTTGGGGGCTGAAAAGTGATTTTGGTAAAAATGGGTGGCAAGATCTAGTCATAAATTTTTCAGCAGTTCAATTTCTGAGCGGATCCGACAATTGAGAGGGAATGATGGCCGAGCGAGTGCAGAAACAAAAATCTAACTCTGAACAAGTCACTGAAGAAGTTGATGCGACAGAAGTGTCGACCGCGCAAGCCGACAAGTTGAAGTCAGAGCTCGACGATCTACTCGATGAGATTGACGATGTTTTGGAAAGCAATGCCGAAGATTTTGTCAAGTCGTATGTTCAAAAAGGTGGCGAATGAATCGTGGTAGTGCCGTTCTTTAATCTTGATAATGACCCAGGGAGTAATTTCACATCCTTGTTGCGCAAGGTTGGGCTTGATCCATTTGCCTATGCGCAAAACGGAGATGTGCAATCATTGCAGGCTCCGCATGGGACAACTGTTCTAGCTGTTCGATTCAATGACGGCGTTGTCATTGCGGGTGACCGTCGAGCGACGATGGGTTCGCGTATTTCTAATCGTGAAATGGAAAAAGTTGTTCCGGCAGATCGCCATAGTGGGGTCGCTATTTCTGGCACAGCGGGCATCGCCATGGACATGATCAAGATTTTTCAGTTACAACTCGAGCATTTTGAAAAACTCGACGGTCGTCCAATCAGCCTTGAAGGTAAAGCCAACCAACTGTCGCAGTTGGTTCGGGCCAATTTGTCAGGAGCCATGCAAGGGCTAGCGGTTGTGCCAATTTTTGCTGGGTATGACTTGTTGCGCAGCACCGGTCGCTTGTGGGATTTTGATGTCACTGGTGGACGCTATGAAGAACGAGAGTTTGTCGCGACTGGGTCGGGCGGCGGCCCTGCATCCACTGTTTTGAAAGTTGGATTTCGGCCAGGGATGAATGCTGATGAAGCCATCAATTTGGCTTGTCGTGCATTGTGGGAAGCGGCAGATGTCGATTCGGCTACTGGTGGCCCAGATGTTTTGCGAAGTATTTATCCGGTTATCGCGACCATTACATCGAGTGGCTGGGAAAGATGCGAAGACAGCGATTTAGCAATTCGTTTTGAAACGCTTGTTCAACAGCAGCGTTCGCAACGTGAGGGAACAACGTCATGAATCAGCCTT
>JBEDJE010000191.1:0-3258 GCA_041172985.1 Actinomycetota bacterium | reverse complement strand
GGTATTGGTGCCAATGCGATTCAGGGTGCTCGTTTGGCCGGCGCTAAGCGCATCATTGCCATTGACCCGATTGAGTTCAAGCGCGAAAAGGCGATGGAATTCGGGGCAACCCACACCGCGGCTTCAATGACCGATGCCTTGGCACTCCTTCAAGAAGTCACCTGGGGCACGATGGCTAACAAAGTCATCTTGACGATGGGTGTGGGATCGGGCGCATTGATGGCCGAAGCCATGGCCTTGGCATCAAAGCGTGGTCGGGTCGTCGTCACGAATATCCACCCCGCCATGGAAATGGGCGTCACCATGAATCTGCTCGATGTCACTTTGATGGAAAAGCAGGTCGTCGGATCATTGTTTGGTTCGGGCAACCCCCGTGCCGACATCCCCAAGTTGGCTGGTCTCTATCGCGAGGGGCAGCTTGACCTCGACGGTTTGGTGACCCGCACGTATTCGCTGGAGGGCGTCAATGATGGTTACGAGGCCATGCGTGCTGGCGAAAACATCCGTGGAGTTCTCGTTTACGAGTGAAATCTGGCGTGACTCGCCTAGAGCCGTGAGGTTCTCGGCGAGTAGCGTTCTCCTCGTAGGTACGAAGGTCGTGCCACAAGGGGGAGACCGCCATGTCTGGAATCCGTAAATCAAAAGCCGCCGTGTTGTGGGGCTTGAATCAGCAGTGGAAAATCGAAGAAATCGAAATCCACCCACCCAAGACTGGTGAAGTCATCGTTCACTGGCGCGCCGCAGGTTTGTGCCACAGCGATGAGCACTTGGTCACTGGCGACATGGTTCCCCCCGAAGAGTTCTGGCCCCTCATGGGTATCGAAAGTTTCTTCCCCATCATTGGTGGTCACGAAGGTGCTGGCGTTGTTGTTGAAGTCGGACCTGGTGTCACGAGTGTCGTAGTTGGCGATCACGTATCGGCATCGTTCGTTCCGTCGTGTGGTCGTTGCCGTTACTGCAGCACCGGTCGTCAGAACTTGTGCGACAACGGAGCAAAAACATTTGTTGGTGGCATGATCACCGATGACACGCACCGTCACTTCGTGAATGGTCAGCCCGTGACCTTGATGGCCAAGGTCGGAACATTCTCTGAGTACGCATGTGTGAGCGAGCAGTCAATCATCAAGGTCGAGAAAGATATTCCGCTCGAGTGTGTTGCACTCGTTTCATGTGGCGTGGCAACTGGTTGGGGTTCGGCAGCAAATCGCGCTGGCACACAGCCTGGTGACACCGTTGTTGTCGTCGGTATCGGTGGCATTGGTATGAACGCAGTGCAAGGTGCTCGCATGGCTGGTGCCAAGCGCATCATCGCCATTGACCCCATTGAGTTCAAGCGTGAGAAGGCCATGGAATTCGGTGCGACGCACACGTTCCCATCGATGGCTGACGCAATGATGTCGGTCATGGAAATGACGTACGGCCAGATGGCCGATCGCGTCATCATGACTCCTGGCGTTTTGCACGGCGAAATGATGGGCGAAGCAATGAACTTGGCAGGCAAGGGAAGCACGGTTGTGGTCACGGCCATTTCGCCAATGACAAGCGAAACTGCCAACATCAACTTGTTCAACTTGGCGATGTGGAACAAAGAAATCAAGGGAACCATCTTTGGTTCATTGAACCCGCGTGCCGACATTCCTGCGTTGCTTGATATGTACCGTGCTGGACAGCTCAAGCTTGATGAACTCATCACCAAGACCTACAAGCTCGAAGACATCAACGAAGGCTATGAAGCAATGCGTGACGGCACGAACCTTCGTGGCGTCATTGTCAACGCCTGATTGTCATTAGTCAATGACTCAATCTTCTCGTCGTGATCTGATCGCGTCGCTCGATGACACCGTCATCGGGCGACGACGTGAAGTTGAATTGGTTGTTGCAGCTCTCGATGCTGATCGACACGTTTTGCTTGAAGGTCCTCCCGGAACCGGAAAGAGCACTTTGTTGCGAGCAGTTGCTGGTGGATTAGGTATCGGTTTCGTTTTCGTTGAAGGCAATGCCGAACTGACACCTGCCCGTTTGGTCGGTCACTTCGATCCAGCTCGCGTTTTGACTGACGGTTACGAGCCCAATGTGTTCGTTGATGGTCCACTAGTCACCGCGATGCGCGATGGTTCGTTGTTGTACGTCGAAGAAATCAACCGTATTCCCGAAGAAACTTTGAACGTTCTCATCACCGTCATGAGCGAAGGCGAACTGAACGTACCTCGCTATGGTCGCGTTGCAGCTTCATCAGGTTTTCGTTTAGTGGCAGCAATGAATCCGTTTGATGCTGTCGGGACTGCGCGAATTTCTGGCGCGGTATACGACCGTGTGTGCCGTGTTTCTGTCGGCTATCAAAACGCTGAAGTTGAACAACACATCGCTGGACGCGGCACGAAGAATCTTCCCGATGGATGGCTTGACAAAGTAGTTGAGCTGGTTCGGCGAACGCGTACTCATAGTGATCTTCGCGTTGGGTCTTCGGTGCGTGGAGCAATTGATATGGCTGCCGTGACAGTTTCTTTAGCGAGCGTACGTTCGCTCACAGTTCTTGATGCTGGTGTCGGCCTCGACGCGGCTTTGGTTGCATTGTCGGGGCGTGTGCGCGTTCGTGAGGGCAGTGTGCGAACTGCCGAAGACATCATCACCGAATTGTGGAATGAGGTGTTTGCCCCTGCGCCACAAAGCGAATCGGGAAAAGCGAACGCCCCGGCGGGGGCGACCCACTAGCCAAAGAGGGTGCGGCTGCTGATGAGGCAGTGAACGAAGCTTCGAAGAAAACTTTGTCGCGACGTGAGTTGTCACGCAATCCGCAGTTCGAACAAGTGTCGCCAGAAGTTGGTGAACTTGATGAGACTGCGGTTGAAGAAGGTCTTGAAGAAGACCCCGATGCAATGCTCGCTTTATTGGCCGATCTCACGGGCGCGACCGATCAAAAGTTGCGCGATCTTGCCAAGCGACTGGCTGGACGTCTGTTTTTAGACGTCTCTAAACGTGGCCCAGTGTCACCACGCGGAATTGGCAAGATGGCAACTCGCCCGTATCGACCAGATGCTGGTGATATTGATCTTGATGCCTCGATGGATGCAATCCTCGAGGCGCGTGCCTCACGACGTGCCATCGACCCCGAAGGTTTGAAGGTTCGTAGTTGGGTCAAGCCTGGAACAGCAATCGCGCTCTTGGTTGATCGCAGCGGGTCAATGGGTGGTAAGCCGCTCGCGACATCAGCAATGGCTGCTGCGGCCGTCGCATGGCGCAGTCCCGAGGACTACAGCG
>JBEDJE010000190.1:0-3269 GCA_041172985.1 Actinomycetota bacterium | reverse complement strand
TCCAATCGACAACATCCGCAATAAGAAATCATTGGCTTGGTTCGGGCTGGTCCCGTTTTTTCTTTTCCTCATTCTCTTTCTCCTCATTCCCGCGATCAGCGTTTTCGCGCAAGCCCTTCACGACGCTGATGGGTCATTCGGATTCAGCGCAATGCGCGAGGCAATCTCGGGGCAGAATCTCGACGCCTTTATCTTCTCGCTGAAGTTCTCGGCAGGTGCGGCGTTCGTTGGAGTGGTTTTTGGCGGTTTCTTGGCCTACGCCGCAGCCACCGCGAAACGCCCCCGTTGGCTACGCAACATCGTCAGTTCATTCAGTGGAGTCGCCGCCAATATGGGCGGCCTCCCACTCGCATTCGCGTTTCTTAGTCTTCTCGGGCGCCAAGGACTTGGAACCAAAATTCTTAATGCTTTCGGTTGGGATCTTTACGCCGGTGACTTCAAACTTGGCGAAGTCTCAGGCCTGATCACTGTGTATTCGTATTTCAATATTCCTCTCATGGTTTTGGTCACGCTGCCAGCCATCGATGGATTGAAAACGTCTTGGAGAGAGGCTTGCGCCAATCTTGGCGGTAGCGCTTGGACTTATTGGCGCAGAGTCGGACTACCAATTCTTGCACCATCACTTCTTGGTGGATTCTTGTTGTTATTCGCCAACTCGTTCAGCGCCTATGCAACGGCTCGGCAACTAACCGACAACTCAAAGATCGTTCCACTCAGAATCAGTTTCTTCCTAGGAGGAGATATCTCGATTGGTGAAGATGCTGTTGGGTATTCACTTGCTGCTTGGATGATCATCTTGATGGGCATCAGCATGGCCGCCTACTGGCTACTTCGTCGACGCGCTGAACGATGGAGCAACTCATGAGACAATCTCGTTCTCAACGAGCACTTGGACGTTTGCTCCCGACTCTTGTTTTGATTGCAAGCGCAATTTTCTTTGCGTTTCCGTTGCTTGCAATGGCACGTTTCGCTTTCCAAAACCTTCAAGTCATTGACTTGGGTTGGAATAATCTTTTTGAGAAGTGGTCGTTCTCATCGGTCACTGCTTCATTTTCCGATGACTTCTTCGCCGAAGCCCTTACTCTCAGTTTGAAGTTGGCAGTCGGAACAGCGCTCTTCACACTCGGGCTTTTGGTTCCTACTGCGGTATGGGTACATCTTCGATTACCGAAGGCTCGTGTTTTCGTTGAGTTCTTGACGATCCTGCCGTATGTCATTCCAGCGATTGCACTAGTCGCAGGAATTGTGGTTGTGAAACCTCACGCCCGTTGGTTCTTGAATAGTGACTACTCGTTGATTCCGTTCTACGTCGTACTTGCCTTGCCGTTTACTTATCGCAGTATTGATACTGGATTACGAGCCATTGATCTCAAGGTCTTAGTAGAAGCATCTCGAAGTCTTGGTTCGACCTGGATTGCCACCCTTTTCAGAGTGGTCATTCCAAATCTTCGTGCAGCAATTATCTCCAGCACTTTTCTCACTGTCGCCGTCGTACTGGGTGAGTACACAATTTCCGACGTCCTCTTAAAGCGCACGTTCCCCTCATTTATGGCGCAGTATCGGCAAAGCGACCCAAGAGGTGGCTACGCACTTGCGATCCTTGCATTGTTAGGCACCACGCTTCTCTTCGTCGCCATCGGCATTCTTTCTAAGTCTCGTAGTACTCGACCACAACAAGTTTCACGTTCCCAAGAAAATGAGATTCTCGTATGACCTCGCTCAGCTTTACCGGCATTCGAAAGACCTTCGGCACAACAGTCGCCCTTGAATCACTTGATCTTGCTTTACAACCAGGTGAGTTAGTCAGTCTCCTGGGACCATCGGGTTGCGGCAAAACAACTGCCTTACGTATCGCTGCCGGATTCGAAATTCCAGATACCGGAGTCGTATCGCTCGGAGAAAGCGTCATCACCGATACTCCGGCCCATCGACGAAACATGGGAATGGTTTTCCAGAGCTACAGCCTCTTCCCCAATCTCACCGTTGCACAAAACGTTGATTTTGGTTTACGAAATCGAAAAGTAGAAAAAGCAAAGCGCAACTCTCGAGTTGGCGAAATGCTCGAACTTGTTCAGTTGGGTGAACTTGGAAAGCGTTATCCTCACCAACTTTCTGGCGGGCAACAACAACGTGTTGCATTGGCTCGTGCATTAGCCGTTCAGCCCGAAGTACTGCTTCTTGATGAACCTCTTTCGGCTCTCGATGCCAAAGTTCGCTCAACCTTGCGGGATGAAATTCGTCGAATCCAATCTGAATTGAAAACGACCACACTTTTTGTTACCCATGATCAGGACGAAGCTCTCGCCATCAGCGACCGCATCGGTGTCATGTCAAATGGCCGCCTTGAACAGTTGGGCACCCCAGAAGATGTCTACTTGCGTCCTGCTTCACCATTCGTTGCGCGCTTTGTTGGTTCAATCAACGAGTTGCCAAACAGTAACGGGGTTGGAAAGATCTTGGTTCGCCCAGAAGACATCACTATCTCTGAGGACGAAAATGAGTTAACGATGCGCGGAACTGTCACGCGGGTCACCTTTCAAGGCCCGGTAACTGTCATCAGTGTTCGTGTTGACGTCGTTGATCAACTCGTGAATGTCCACGCGGCAAGCGGCAGCATTCATGCTCAAGTTGGAGATCGTGTTTCACTTGACGTGACGCCAGGTCGCGGCATTATTGAAGCCGCTTAATTCTTACGAACTCAGCACAATCTGATCGTCGACTGCGTCAACAACAATCGCGCTGTCTTCGCCCACTTTTCCTTCAAGAATCAAGACCGAGGCTCGGTCGCCAATCTCGCGTTGAATGACACGCTTCAATGGTCGAGCTCCAAAGTCGGGGTCAAACCCAACTGCGGCCAGTAATGCCACGGCGGCTGGTGTGACCTCAAGAGTGATTCGACGTGCCAACAGGCGCTCACGAAGCTTTTCGAGTTGAATCATCACGATGTGCGCCAAGTCTTCTTGAGTCAAAGATCGGAAGCGAATGATCTCGTCAATGCGATTGATGAATTCGGGCTTGAAGAACATTTGTGGGTCACCAGGCAAGTTTGAAGTCATCACAATCACCACATTGGTGAAATCGACCGTACGTCCCTGACCATCGGTCAATCGCCCATCGTCGAGTACCTGTAACAAGATGTTGAAAACATCGGGGTGAGCCTTTTCAATCTCATCAAGCAACACCACGGTGTATGCACGACGACGCACTGCTTCGGTGAGCTGACCACCCTGGTCGTAACCCACATAACCCGGAGGAGCGCCAACTAAACG
>JBEDJE010000189.1:0-3600 GCA_041172985.1 Actinomycetota bacterium | reverse complement strand
ACGGATTAGCCCTCTAGGCTGATTGCCGTTGCACTGGTAGCTCAATGGATAGAGCATCTGACTACGGATCAGAAGGTTCGGGGTTCGAGTCCCTGCCAGTGCGCCATTTCTTTTCGTGGGAGCTAATTGCCTGCGAATTGCGTTCGTAGCTCAATGGATAGAGCATCTGACTTCGGATCAGACGGTTGGGAGTTCGAGTCTCTCCGGGCGCACTTAGTTGTTTTCGCCTTCGGTACAAACGAAACTGGCGAGATGAGTCCCAAATCTGTTAATCGCGTCGCAGTAGCGATCGGAGCATTCGTCACTTTGGCTGGAGTCATGCACTTCATCAACGCGAAATTCTTCAACGACATTGTGCCGCCGTGGTTGCCGCCTAGTGAAAGCTTCTGGACGTACGTCAGTGGAGTCGCCGAACTAATTGTGGGACCGATGCTGTTATGGCCCAAGTATCGCAAACAGGGTGCGTTGGCGGCAATCGTTCTTTTTGTCGCCGTGTATCCAGCAAACATCTACATGGTTTGGGACTGGCGCGATGAGCCGTTTTCGAAGCAGATCGTCGCCTATGGACGACTTCCGTTTCAGTTTGTATTTATTTGGTTGGCTTGGAAAGTCTTCAGTGATTCATCGGCAAGCGAAACTCGGTTGCGACCCAGTCGCTTAGATTCATAAAGCGCAGTATCGGCCCGATCAAACAGTTCTGAATAAGTTTCGCCGCCACGACGTGATGCGACGCCTGCAGAGATGGTCAGTTGAAGAGTTCCGTTAACGGTTTCTAGAATCAAGTTTTGAATTCCCATCCGAATGCGTTCGGCTACTGCCATAGCCCCTATCAAATCGGTATCAGGCAAGATCACGACAAACTCTTCACCGCCGATACGTGCAGTTCCATCGATTGTTCGAGTTAAAACTGAAATCTGTTTTGCAACCGAACTAATCGCAAGATCTCCAACTTGATGTCCGAAGTTGTTGTTGACGTCTCTGAGAAAATCAAGGTCAAGAACTACAAGGCATAGATCGGTTGAATGGCGCTTGGCGCGCTCAAACTCATGGCTCACGAACTCTTGCAAACCTAAAGAATTAAGTAGTCCGGTTCGTGTATCACGCTTACCAAGTTGAGCCGATTGGTTGACCCGAAGATGATCAACAGCCAAACAACAAGGTGGCAGAACAATCAACAGAAGTAGTGGATTGATGATGGCGAAAATTGCCCCGATACATCCGACTGATGTTTCGGCGAACTCTCGTAGTAGAGACTTTTGGTTCCAATGTGCGGTAACGAGAACCCGGTTAAGACTTACAAGACTCATGACCACCGAAACAATGAGTGAATCTACGAGCACGTGAACGATGACCGCGGCAATGAATGCCAGGACATGCCGATTGTTTAAGGAGCCATTGTGAGGTTGGTCGATGATGAGCGACCAGAAAACCAAACTGGTTGCATTCATCGTCAGCAGTCTCTGAAAACGAATCAACCAACTTGAAGGTGCTGGTCGTTCGGTTGGGATAACGAATGCCACGATTGGCAGGGCAAATGTTGGAAGAAGAACCGCCGAAGCAAAAAGGAAATGGCCGATCGGTGACAGAACTATTTGTCGTTCAGAACGATTAATGCCTAATGAAGATGTGCGGCGGCCGCTCAGTGTTGCGCCGGCAATGATTATCGGCAAGGTGATAGCCAGGGGGAGGGAGCGTTGATTGCTGGTCAATAGATCTGTGGCCCACACTGAAGTAACGCACAGAATGAGAAGACCGAGAAACGTTTGACATAGACGTTGATGTCGAGACATGAATGATTCCCCTTGAATAGAACACCAAGGGTTTCGGTCAAGAGCACTGATGACTTCTTCAAGAAATCAGCAGGAAGTCATCTATTTCCAGGCAAATACTGGTTGTTCAAGATGATCAACGCGTTCGTTGATTCGACCTTCAACGCAGACCCAGCGCAGTTGCAGCAAGACTGCACCGGTTGGCGCATGGATCAGGTCGCCGCTTAACGGAATCTGTACGACGGGACGGTCACTTTCAGGAATTGAGACGAACCGGGGTGAGTCGGTACGACAAAGTTCGTGGAGACCAATCCGGTATGCATGAGCAACCTCTGATGGTTCGGGTACAACTTGAGCGTTGTGCCCAGCCCAGAGCACCACCGGAGTCATCACAAAACCCGAACGGGTCGTGTAGTCATCCAAGAGTCCGAGCACATGATCGGGTGTTAGTTGCAGGCCAAGTTCTTCCTGCAATTCACGTAACGCTGCATCAACAGCGGTTTCTCCCTCATCTAATTTCCCACCTGGCAATGCCCACTGACCCGCATGTCGATTCATCTTGGCGGCGCGGCGACACAGTAAAAAGGAAGCTCCACCAGAAACTCCGCGCATACGACCATCTAAACCACTGACGTCGCCTGGTACTCCGCGCATTGGATCGTCGCTCGGCTGATGCGGATCTTCGAAATCATTTGGCTCGCTGTCAATGATCACGATCGCAACGGCTGCGTGTCGTAAGCCATCAAGGGCTTGCGATGTGCGTTGGTGGGCCGCGAGATTCTCGACGATTCGAAGCCGAAGTTCGTCGTTGTAATCAATCATTGATTGATCAGTCGACTGAGTTTTTCCAGACCATCCCAAACGTCGGTAAAACGAGTTGTGAGTGGGCTTAAACCGAGTCGCACAATGTCGGGTGGGCGCACGTCGGCGATGACCTTGTGCTTCATCGCGAGTTCGTTCACAAGTCGCTTGGCATCATGGTGATGTATGGCAATGTGGCAACCGCGCTTATTGGCATCGCGTGGCGTTGAAGTGCTGAGCCCAAAGTGATCGACTACTTGAATTGCAAATTCAGTGAGCGCACGACCTTTGGCCGCAATCGCTGGCATACCAGCGCGACCTGAGAGTGCAATACCTTCTTCGGCTGCGACCAAGCTCAACATATTCGGGGTGCCCAATAAGACCCGTCGAATGTCATCGTGTGGTTCGAAAGGCTTTTCCATCGCGAACTGGTCTTTTTGAGCGAACCAACCTTTGATGGGTTGCTGAACTTGTGACTGCAACTGCTGGGCAACGAACGCCCATGCGGGCGCGCCAGGCCCACCATTGAGAAATTTGTAACTACAGCCAACGGCAAGTTCAACCCCAAGTGCGTGAACATCAAACTCAATCGCACCAGCGGTGTGTGACAGATCCCAAAGAACTAATGCACCCTGCTCGCGTGCGTGGGCCGTGTATCCAAAGAACTAATGCACCCTGCTCGCGTGCGTGGGCCGTGTATGCGGCAACGTCGCACACTTCGGCAGTCCGGTAATCGATGACACTGCGAACGATGACAGCAACATCAGAAAGATCAGTGTCGGGGGTCAAGGCGCGAACGGTCAGCCCGAGGTCGTGAGCAATTCCTTCAACAACAAAGCGGTCGGTCGGAAACTCGTCGGCGGCAACGACAACCACTTTGCGATCAGGGCGTAGGCCGAGCGCCATGTGGACACCTTGGTAGATATTGAGCGTGGTGTTGTCGTGCACCGCGACTTCACCGGGCCGTGAGCCGATGATGAGCCCCATGCGGTCGCCAACTTTGCGGGGCATATCAAGCCAATGATCCCAA
>JBEDJE010000188.1:1062-7132 GCA_041172985.1 Actinomycetota bacterium | reverse complement strand
GACGAGTACATCGTGAATGGCCAAAAAATTTGGACCAGTGGTGCGCAACATGCCAAGTACGGAATATTGATTGCTCGCACAAATCCTGATGCGGCCAAACATAAAGGTGTTTCGTATTTCATTTGTCCAATGGACTTGCCCGGAATTGATATTCGGCCGATTAAAGAAATGACAGGAGCGAGCACATTCAACGAAGTGTTTTTCACTGATGTGCGTATTCCTGCCGCAAACTTGGTTGGCGAACAAGACGAAGGTTGGCGACTGGCAAAAGTGACGTTAGGTAACGAACGCGTGTCGTTGTCGACAGGCGGCGTGTTGTGGGGCAGTGGTCCGACTGCGCTTGAGATGCTTGATGCGGTGCGACTGCGTGGATCGATCGCCGATCCAGTCATGCGACAACGTTTGGCTTCTATCTATACAGAACATATTTTGCTTGACCTGATTCGTATGCGCACATTGTCGGCTCGTTTGCGTGGTGAACAGCCAGGACCAGAAGCAAGTATTCGCAAGATCTTGGCCGATGAACACGGTCAAAACGTGATGGAAGTTGCCCGCGACTTACTTGGTGCTGAAGGGATGTTGCGAGGTGGCATCGACAACAGTGAACGTGGAGCACATAACGGATTGGGTGGCGGCGGTGGGGTGGGACTGCGCGCCCTCGAACATCCCGGTTGGTTTGATGGCTATATGTTTGCCCGTTCGCTGACAATCGGTGGAGGGACTGGTGAAGTCCAGCGCAACATCGTGGCCGAGCGCGTGCTTGGTTTGCCGCACGATAACGATGTGCTAAAAGGTATGACTTGGGCCGAAACGCAGAAGTCTTCTTCGCGGTAATTCGGTATCGGGCGAGCTGCTTGTGATAGTGATTAGTCGTGGCTAAAGGTGTCGAACACGCAACTCATCGTGCTCTCATTGATTGTGGAGTTGAATTAGCCAAAGAATTTGGCATGTACGGCTTTACCGTTGAGCAGCTTTTAACGAAATCGGGAATCTCCAAAGGCTCTCTGTACCACCATTTCGAAGATTTTGTTGATCTCGTTGAGTGTGTCCAAGTTCGGATTTTTACTGAATATGTGGAACTCGATATTTCGGCAATTCAAAGGGCTCTTGACGCGGCGACAGATCGAGATAAATTCGTCAATCTGATTTCGTTGATTACACGAACCGCGTTGCAACCGCAGCGCTCAACTAGTCGAATTCAACGGGCGCGCATCATCAGCGCAACTCAAGGCCGAGAGCGATTTGCAACCCGCATCGGCCATGAGCAAAAACTTCTCAATGATCAAATGAAGCGCGTGATCAGCGTTGGGCAAGAACGAGGCTGGATCCCTCCTCATTTTGACGCCCATGCTTTAGCCCTATTTGTGCAGGGTTACGCCTTCGGTTTGATTCTCAATGACGTGACTGAAGAGCGTGTTGGGGCAGAAGAAATGGCGGTCGTGATTGATTCAGTGATTGCCAACCTTCTGATTGGTTCTTAGATCTGGCGATGAATTTTTGTTAACCACTTTGTTTCGCCGTGCAGGGCTTGCCGCCACAGACATCGGTGAATACTCCGTTGAATAAAAATTCAGCCATTTGGCTCCTTGCCATCTTGTCGTCGCGAGGATCTTCATGAGGGTCATGCCCGCTGCTGGGCGGGGTGACTCCAACTGGAATCATGTCGGCGCCCGAGTCCCAGATGACGATGACAGAACCGGTATCCCCATCAGAGACGGAATCAAGACCCCAACCGGGGGTGGCTTCGCGTGAGCGGCCATCGGCAACAACCGGTCGATAGATCTTGGCCCCAATCGAACGTGCTTCGTTGAACGCAGCAAGTTCACTGACTTGGTGGTCGCCCCAAGCGACGTGCATGAGCACGGCTTTGTTTGGCTGAGTGCCTGGGAGTGGATCGCGGGTGATGTGATTGATGTATCCGCCGCCTTCTCCGCGATCCCAGAGCATCTGCATCAAAGAAATAGCAATCGTTCGATCTCTTCGAGTGGGATAAGCCGGTTCCATAATTGATTCGTATTGATCAAAATCAATGGAACGCAACAGTAAGAGTCCGTAGTTGGTAGCAGGAACGCCGAGCACGGCCCGTGAAATATCTGGGGACACGGCGGTTAAAGCAGAGCCCATAATGCCACCTTGGCTATTGCCGTAATACACCAAGTCACCCGCAACTTTGATGTCGCCAAAAGCCGGATCAGAAAGGATTCCGTCATCGGTGTTCATCAAACGTCCGAGCGCAATCATGTTGACAATGCCTTGCTGCAAACGGTCGGCAACCGTCGGAAAATTTGAGAGGTCTTGTAATGAAACAACAGCGTTACCGACGTCGTCTTCGCTCATTCCTGCCCACTTTGTAGCGCAGAATAGAACGTCAGCTTCTTGAGCAAGTGCTCGGACATCCCCGCCGTAATCAATTTCGTATTCGCTTCCGAGCAAGCCGTGTCCATACAAGCCTGGACGCAGAACTGTTGAAGGATCATCGACAGCAACTTTTGGAACTTGACAGATAAACGGCACATCGACGACTTCTCCTAAAATCGGAAGATCGTTGGGTCCAGGTGTCGTTGATTCATAAGCGAATTTTTGACCTGCGGATCCATTGCCGGTGAGGTGCGTGGGCAACTTGAACGTTCCGGCAACTTGAACGGCGACATCTTCTTTTGATGCTGGGACGATCGAAGTAATCGTGAATTCAGGGGGCCGAGTGTCAAGCCAATCGAGAGTGTTGTTACGAACCTCCAAGATTCTGCCGGTCAGATTTTGTGTGGAGGCAACCGTGAAATCCCAAGCGAGTTGAAGCGTTGAACGTTCAATTCCAGCGTTGGTCAAAGCCGTGAACATGGCTTCCATTTCGGTTGTTCGCCCATTGAGTCGCTCATTGTCGGATGTGTATCCGTCGCGATAGAACTCAAAAATCGGCGAAGGAACCACGTCGGCGCCTGAGGTTGTCTTTAAATTCCGCATTGCGACTGCGTAAGAGTGTCCATCAAGTAGAGCCACTGCCGGCTGCACGATGAGCAATGGCTGCTCGTCACCAATTTCGGCATCTAATTCAGCCCAGAGGGGGATGCGTTCGCCGGTTTCTGTATCAATGATGACAACTGATGCATCGCTGGAAAGTGAGCTTTCTAAATCGGTCCACTCAAGGGGACTGTTGGGACTAAATCCGTCGTTACGGTTCCACTCATTGGGATCGACAAAAACCCCTTGCGCATTCACGAGTAATCCTTCGGCAGGAATTGCAACTCGCCGGCCAGTAGGAGTTGTTGCATCAGTAACTGTGTAACGGTTACTTGGGAACGGCAAAACACACTGGGATACGTCAAGTTCGTCGCAGCCCGCCGGGCTTGCTGATAAAGCCCCGTCGACCTCAATCTTGAATTCGGGGCTCATTACTTGAGTAACTTGCTCAGGAATTGATTCTGGGGATGAAGTTGTTGTTGCGTCATTGTTCTGCGAATTGTCATTATTTCCTGAACAAGCGCTCGTTATCAGGATCAATATCGTTGCTGTCGCTAGAAATCTTTTTGTTGTCACGAGAACCCCCTAGGTCACACCCAAGTATGGCGCACAATCGGGCAAGCCTCAACGAGGCACGGTTATCATGAGTTTGTGCGAGGAGGAAGGGGGTCTAATCAGGGTTTAGCGACTTTCGTACTGGTGTTTTGCACCTTTTTCGCCTCTGCATGTTCGTCAAATGAGCCATCGGGCGGGAATTCTGCGACAGCGAATTCTGGAGACGGTTGCCCGATGCATGAAGCAATCACGGATGGACCTTTGATTATCGCGACAACCGTGGCGCCAATCACCAGCATTGCTGCCAACATCGCCACGGGAACTCCAACAATCGTTCAAGGAATAGTTCCTGAAGGAACAAATAGCCACACCTACGAACCGCCACCGAGTGTGGCGGCAACTCTTGAAGATGCCGACATAGTTTTCATTAACGGTCTGTCGCTCGAAGAACCAACAAAAGAAATGGCACGAGCCAATGCGCGTGAAGGTTCGGTGATTTGCGAATTAGCTACCACGATCCTTCCCGAAGATCAGTGGATTTACGATTTCTCGTTTCCTAAAGACGGAGGTAAGCCGAACCCCCATGTTTGGACGAATCCCCAAATGGCTGGCGATTTCGCAGCGCTCATTCGTGATTCGCTCGTAGCCGCAGATCCTGACAATGTTGCGACATATAGAAGCAACTACGAAGCCTTCGTGCTGAAAATAGATGCGCTTGACCAGGCGATCGTCGAATCAACGGCGACGTTGGCTCCGGAGCAACGCAAACTTCTCACATACCACGATGCTTATGCCTACTTCGCTCGAACTTATGGATGGACAGTTATCGGGGCCATTCAGCCGTCATCGTTTGAGGAGCCGACCCCTAAAGAGATTGCCGAACTCATTGATCAAGTGAAGCAAGAAGGCGTCACGGCAATTTTCGGTAGTGAAGTGTTCCCGTCAAGTGTGCTCGAACAAATTGGGAAAGAATCATCTGTTCGTTATGTCGACGTCCTTCGTGATGATGATTTGCTCGGTGCTCCAGGAGACCCTGAGCACTCGTGGCTTGGGCTGATGCGTTTCGACTACGTCACCATGGTCGAGGCTTTAGGTGGCGATGCTTCGGCTTTGAAGTCACTTGATGTTTCTGATGTCGGTCCTGACACTGCGAACTATCCGCAATGAAATCAAGTCTCGGTGCAGATCCAATTTTGATGAAATGCGAGCACATGTCGTGCTCGTATGGCGGAGCGCCGGTCATTGAGAATGTAGATATCTCCATCAATCGAGGAGAATTTATTGGGATTGTCGGACCATCAGGTTCGGGTAAGACGACCTTGTTGCGGGCATTGCTGGGTTCCATTAAACCGGTGCACGGCAAGGTTGAAAGATTGCCCGGATTGAGGTTGGCGTATGTTCCTCAATTAGAAACAGTCGATTGGAATTTCCCAGTGACCGTGGGCGAAGTGGTGGGGATGAGTCGTCCCCAACGTCTGATGCGTCCAAAATCGCAAAACTCTGAACTGGCTTTAATCGAAGACGTCCTCGAGCGCTTAGGTCTCGGGGGACTGTTACAACGACACATTCGCGAATTATCTGGTGGCCAACAACAAAGAGTCTTCTTGGCGCGTGCGCTCATTCAAAAGCCCGACATGTTGGTCTTAGATGAACCCACTGCTGGTGTCGACGTGCGAACACGACATGAGGTTCTTCATGTGCTGGCCGACCTCAATGAGAGTCCGCCTCATGGCGATGGCATTGCCATCGTTCTCACGACCCATGATCTGAATGGTCTCGCTGCGCACCTTCCACGTTTGGTGTGCTTTAACCGAACTGTCATCGCCGATGGAACCCCCGCAGAAGTCTTGCAGCCGTACTTTCTGGAACGTACCTATGGTGCTCCGATGGAAGTGTTGCAGCACGGAGGAATGCCGGTTGTTCTTGAGCAGGGCGGCGATGAACTGCGCAACCGTTTGAATCGAAGTAATGCATCGTGATCTTCGCAGTCGATCTACTCAAACCATTTTCATATGAGTTTTTCCGCAATGGTCTGATTATCGCGACGTTGGCAGGAGCCTTATGCGGGCTTATCGGAGTCTTCGTTGTTTTGCGAGGTATGAGCTATATCGGACACGGATTGAGTCATGCCGTATTTGGTGGGGCAGCACTCGCAGCCGTCTTGAATTTGAATTACTTCCTCGGTGCCGGATTTTGGGGCCTGGCATCTGGGTTAATGATCGGTCGAGTTTCACGCAAACGAATTATCGGTGCAGACGCGGCAATCGGAGTCATCACAACTGCCTCGTTCGCGATGGGTCTTGCATTGCAGGCGCGATTCGGTCAAGCAAAAAGAAGTATCGATGCCGTGCTCTTTGGCAACGTTTTGGGTGTGTTTACGAGTGACATTTTGGCGGTTGCTGGTGTTGGAATATTGAGCGTTGTCGTGATTGTCGGGCTCTACCGCAAGCTTTTGTTCGCAACGTTCGATCCAGAGGTTGCGGGCGTGAGCGGTGTGAATGTGCCGGGCATGGAGGCCGTATTGATGGTGTTGTTGTCGGCAACGATCCTGGTGACC
>JBEDJE010000188.1:0-1031 GCA_041172985.1 Actinomycetota bacterium | reverse complement strand
GTTCGGGTGATCGGAGTACTGCTTATTTCTGCGCTTTTGGTTTTGCCCGCAGTTACTGCCCGATTGATGACGAATTCATTTGGTCGAATGTTGTGGTTGTCGCCTGTTCTCGGTGCGATCTTTGGTGGCGTCGGTATGTACATCAGTTGGTACGCCGATATTCCAAGCGGAGCAGTGATTATTTTGGCCGGAACCCTGGTCTTTATTGCTGCGTATTCGGCAGTCGGAGTTCGCCGTCGTGCGCAGCTTGCAGGGATGAGTCACCACTAGGGCTAGTCGTTATTGACGACCCACTCGACCCCTTGTGGCGTGTCGCGTACTTCTAACTTGATGACAGCAAGACGATCGCGAATTAAATCAGACAAGTCGTAACGCTTATCGGCACGCACGACAGTTCTGAGTTCGAGAAGTACGTTCATGATTGGCTCAAGTGCTTCTCGGGGATCGGCGAGTCCACCAATGGCGGCATCGCCCAATCGAACGATCATCGAGCGCAATGCTGCGTGAGCATTATCCATTTCTTCGCCTTGCAAAGTATCGGCTGACCACGCATGGATCGCTGACTCCAAGGTGAGCGCAGCTCGTGCTGCTCCGGCCGCATCGCCAGCCACCATTGCTTCATCAAACGCCCGTTCGGCCTCTTGTGTTTCAGAAGCGAGCGATGTTGACTCTTGGGTCGAAGTTTCGTGCAGAGCATCGGCTTGTTTGATTTGCGCGGGAATGTTTGTTGCTCCGCTTGCGGGATCACGCAATGCATCAATGGAAATAACATCACCTGATTTGTGAATTGTTGAATGTCCTTTGATGCGCACGGTGATGGTGCTGTTGCCGATCACGGTTGCGGTATTGGCGTCAAGATCCAATATGACTCCGGTGTGCTCGTCAACTCCGATGACATGAGCATCATGGGGAAGTAGTTCTTCAAGCATGGCAAGTCGGTGCTCGCCTAGGTAGCAGAAGCGAGTGTCGTGATGCCCGCCTTCGGCATTGTCGTAGTGCGGAATGACTGCGACATTCAGTCCAATTTCGCC
>JBEDJE010000187.1:0-3326 GCA_041172985.1 Actinomycetota bacterium | reverse complement strand
TCTCGAGTTCAGAAAACAAGAGAGCAAGAGACGCAGAGTCTCCGACTGGGTCAATGTCAACTTCACCAACTCGAAATCTTTCAAATTCAATTCCGAGCAGACCATCGGGCGTGAAATGAAGTTCTGACCGATTTCTTTTGAGCCGCGGCTCGCGAACAAACGCTTGATATTCAATATCCATGAGTAAGTTCGCGGCAACTCGTTGCGAACGACGTTCAATCGGGAATCGGCGAATCACAATCCATGCTGATGATGCCACGAGATCAAATGCTGCTGGCAAACCACCACGGGTCAGTGCGGCTCGGCGCATAGCCATCGAAATCAATCCTGGCAAGATGCGTTGAAATACCATGCGAGTCGCCAAGTCGTCGCCTTTGGCCGACATGACGAGATGGGCAAGGTATTCGTCAAAGTGCTGGGCATTTGAGGAATCATCTAGGCCACTGCGAAGAAGCATTTCTTGTAGATGGGTGACTGGCTCACCTGGTAAACCCAATGAGTTAGCGCGTCGAATGTTGTGGGGTTGACGCGCCATGCGCCGCCACTCAGTACTGAGGCGAGTTGCTAAGGGGATACGGCCGATGGGAATGTTGTTGGTCGATGTCATCTCGCCACTAGGCGTGATCGGCATCACCACGAGTCGCACATCAGGTGTGGTCGCACCGTGCGGTGAGACCGGCGGTGAGCCTCAACTACCACTACTCACATATGACTTCTTACGAACTAGTAGTGATGAGTGGCCCCGATGGCGGTTTGGTGCTGCCGATGCAGAGCGGACGTCAGACCATCGGACGCTCGCCAGTAGCTGGGCTCACGATCAACGACCCGTCAATCGAACCTCATCACGGGATCATCGAATGGGTGCCCCCGTCTCTATCCGTCGAGTCGCTCGGAGGAGACCTCTGGGCCGACAACATGACAATTCGGTTGGGTCAATCACTGTGTGAGATTCGGGGAACTCAGCTCATTGAATCGCAAGTGCCAGAAATATTTCATCGACCTTTGCTTGATCGTCAAGAAATTCTCAGTGCTCCAAACAAACCTGACAGTCCGCCCGAGCCACACCCCCCGATGGCGCCACCGGTTGTGCCAATTGCTAGCGGCGTTGTTCTAGGTGTGGTGATGGCAATCGTGACACGACAGATTCTTTTCGGCCTCTTCGCGTTGACGACCGGGATGATTGCACTCATGACTTGGGTTGGTAGTCATCTGGCCCATCGGCGCTCGCAACGACGTTGGCGACACTGTATTGAAAAACTCAACGACGATTTCCATCTAGCGAATATTGAATTCGCTCAGCAATTTACCAAACAACGCCATCACCGTCATCGGCGCATTGGCGAGTTGCGAAGCATCTCCGAAAACGGTCATGCAAGATTGTGGGCGCACCGAGAAATCGCCGAAGTTTGTGTCGGCTATGAGACCCGAGAGGTCACTCTGAACGGTGACACAGAAAGAATTGTCATCAGTGACTATCCGCGAACGGTGAACCTCGCAGCCGGACAAGTTCTCGGTATCTACGGGAAACGTGCAAGGCAATGCGTGACTGCATTGCTTGCTCGGCTTGCAGTCGAAGTTGGCCCAGCGGATTGGCAGGTCATTCCGGTTGGTGATGTTGCTCACGAGTGGAAATTCTTGAGCCAGTTCACTCAAGTTCGTTTGACACCGCTTGATCGTTACGACCTAGAGACCTCAAGTCGGGCGAGCAGACAGACCGTGTTGTTAGTGACTCATAAAGAAGACATTGCTCATCGGACTTCAATTGCCCGACGAGTATTGCAACACGAAAGAGTCTCAATGATGATCGTTGCTCGCGAGAAAGAGGGTCTTCCAGCAATTTGCACTCACACTCTGAACGCTGACCAGGATGGCATTGATGGGATGTCTGAGGAGTCGGCTGTCGAAGTCGCCGCGGCACTGAGGGGCTGGGTTGACCCCGATCATGATGGAGGCTCATTGCAAAAGTATGTGAGCTTCTCGCAGCTCGTTGCAGATAGTTCAACGACGGCATCAATAATTGCTCAGAACTGGGAGACGTACGGTCGGTCTCAATTGAGTGCGCTGGTTGGTGAATCTTCTGACGGACCAATTGACATTGATTTTGTCAACGATGGGCCGCATGCCGTAGTGGTGGGGACAACTGGTTCTGGCAAAAGTGAGTTTCTGCGAACACTGATTATGTCAATCGCCTTACGTCATTCACCAAAGGATGTGAATTTCATTCTGATTGATTACAAGGGTGGTGCGGCTTTTGATTCGTGCGCAGACCTCCCCCATGTCGTTGGAGTCATTACCGACCTTGATGCTGGTTTGGCCGAGCGGGTACTCGTCAGTCTTGAAGCCGAGTTGCGTTATCGAGAACAACAACTTCGTGATGATGCATCAATCCAGTTACCCCGACTGATGGTTGTCGTTGACGAATTAGCTGCTCTCAAAGACGACGTCCCACATTTCATTGGATCATTGGCCCATATCGCCCAACGCGGGCGCAGTTTGGGTTTCCATCTTGTTGTTGCCACGCAACGACCTGGGTCGGCGCTATCGGCCGATGTTCTAGCGAATGCGAATATCCGATTGGCGCTACGTGTTCAATCTGTTCACGATTCATCTGAGGTGACCGGCTCTGGGGTGGCGGCGAGCTTTTCACGCGACACACCTGGCCGTGTTGCACTTCGGCTTGGCGCTGACGATCTGTTTGTCTTTCAGGCTGCCCATCTCGATGTCGATTTGGGTGAACTTGCCGAGTTGGCATGCGCGGCATTTCGCACTCTAGAAATTCCGTCGCCACGTCGGCCTTGGTTGGATTCCCTACCAACTCGACTCACAGATACGGGGATCACTCCTGCGACTCAGAAACTCGCCACCGAAATCGTCGTGGGTCTCGTTGATGATCCGATGCACCAACGCCAGTTTCCGATGCTTTGGGATTCTGCGCAACACGTATTTGTTTTCGGCTCGGCAAAATCGGGAAAGACGTTAACGCTTTCAATGATGCGCAATCAGGCTCTCGAGTTAGGTCGCCAAGTTTTTTCGGTGGCCTGCGCTGGGACTCATTCGTCGTCATCTCGTCAGGTTGATGTGGGCGATCGTGAACTGTTGCGACGGTTGCTCATGATGTTGGTGAAGCGCATTGACGGACCGCCAACTCTTGATGCTGAAGACCAATGGATTCTCTTTGTAGATGACATTGATGTCTGGCGGAATCATTTCATTGATGATCGAATTGGGCTGGAGAACTGGAGCATGTTTGAGAGAATCTTTTTGGAAGGCCCACGTCAGAATATTTCGTGTGTGATTTCTGGGGTTCAATCAACTGCCTTGCCCGC
>JBEDJE010000186.1:0-3357 GCA_041172985.1 Actinomycetota bacterium | reverse complement strand
GCTCCTTCTTGGAATGTGAGCACAGTCAGCGTGCCACCTTCTTGAGCGCCGTCCAATGACGCTGAGCGGCCACCCGACTCCTCTCCGCTTTGGGCTCCGCCTCCGGAACCTCCACAACCGCTCGCGATGAGGCCCAATAAGGCCACGACCGCTACGACTTTGCTCTGCATCTTCATAAAACTCCCCTTTTTTGTTGATGAGTGTCTAGTAACTTTATATTTCATTATGTGAATACGTGAAAACTCTTATTGTTAACCTTAGCCCACTGCTCAGAACAATTGGAAAATCCCCTACTACAACTGCTGCCGGTCGCTACGCGGGTCAAAGGCGTCTCGAAGCCCATCGGCTAAGAGGTTGAAGGCCAAAACCAAGATCATGAGAGCAGTTCCGGGGATAAACAAATACGTGGGATCTGCTCGGTAATACCGGACCGAGTCACCCAACATGATTCCCCACGATGCCGCAGGAGCCAATAGCCCGACCCCTAAGAACGACAGGGTGGCCTCAAGGGCAACGTATCCAGGAAGACTCAACGAGACAAAAACGATGATTTGCGGCCACAGATTCGGCAATAGTTGCTTGAACACGAGGTGACCGGTGCCTGCTCCGAACGAACGAGCAGCCTCGACAAATTCTCTTTCGCGTAACGAGAGAACCTGACCACGCACCAAACGCGCCATATAGACCCAGCCGAAAATTGTGAGAATTGACAAAATATATGTCAAGCGAGCCGTGTTGCCAGCTGGCACTCCCCACGATTCCAACCGTTGAGTCATTGGGTTAGCAAGAGCAATGATCAACAGCAGCGAAGGAAAGGCCAAGGTGACGTCGCCCACCCGGCTGATCAACGAATCAACGAAACCGCGACGAAGACCAGCGACGATGCCGAGAACCACACCGACCACCGTCGTGAGAACAGTTCCAACTGTGCCGACCAAGAGTGAAATGCGAGCACCGTACATTAACCGACCCAAAATGTCACGTCCCGTACCGGGCTCAACTCCGAGCGGATGATCAAACGAAATACCACCCAGCGGACCGGCCGGCAGACCAAAATCGTTAATTGCTTCACGGTCCAACTCATAGGGATCAATATTCAAAAGTTGCACCAAGATTGGCGCGAAAACGGCGATAAAGACGAAGAACACAACAACACCAAAGCCAACGACCGCCAAACGGTCTTGTCGCAGCCGTTGGATACCAAGACGAGTTGGGGACAGACCGAATGCAGGAGCTCGAGAAGAATCTTTCACATCAATCTCGAGGACACGTGGCTCTGACATCGGTCACAGCCTAGACGGGATTGTGTCTAATGCAAGAAAATCTCAATTAGTTGCGGAATTGAACAATCCGAGCAAACTCGTCGGGATCGATGCTTGCACCACCCACGAGTGCTCCATCAATGTCGGGCTGCGCCATCAACTCTGAAACATTTCCAGCCTTAACTGAGCCGCCGTACTGAATGCGAACTTTTTCGGCGGCCTCATTACCCCACTCAGTGCGCACGACTGAACGGATGTGATGACAGACATCTTGAGCATCTTGAGCAGTTGCAGTTAGGCCAGTTCCGATAGCCCAGATCGGCTCGTAGGCAATGACAAGAGCAGCAATCTGATCACCTGTACGACCCTTCAAAGAACCTTTCACCTGCGATTCAACCCGCTCAAGAGTTGTACCGGCTTCACGCTCGTCTTTGGTTTCACCGACACACACAATCGGAAGCATGTCGAACTTCATGACTGCAGCAACTTTCGCGGCTACAAATTCGTCGGTTTCTCCAAAATATTGGCGGCGTTCACTATGACCACAAATCACGTACTTCACGCCAAGCTTGCCCAAGAAAGCGGGTGAAACTTCGCCCGTGAATGCACCCTTCTCATCGGTATGGCAATTCTGCGCACCGAGCATCATTGCCAACTTGTCGCTTTCGAGAACAGTTTGAATACTGCGAATGTCGGTGAAAGGTGGGTGCACCGAGACATCCACCTTTTCAAAATCTTCCTTAGTCAAAAGATAAGACAACTTCTGAACCAAATGAATTGCTTCATAGTGATTCATATTCATCTTCCAGTTACCACTCATCAATGGTCGGCGAGAACTAGCGGGCATTTGGGGCCTCCCTTAAGGCAGCAAGACCAGGCAAGTCGCCAAGCTCGAGTAATTCAAGTGACGCTCCGCCACCTGTTGACACATGATCAACTTGATCGTCGAAACCAAACTGCGCAAGCGCTGCAGCAGAGTCTCCCCCGCCAACGACCGTGAAAGCCTTCGTATCGGCCATCGCTTGAGCCACGGTTCGGGTGCCACCAGCGAAACGTTCGTCCTCAAACATGCCCATCGGACCATTCCAAAAAACTGTACGAGACTCCATGATGATGTCTGTAAACGCAGCAGCCGAACCTGGACCAATGTCAAAACCTTTGGCGCCCGGAGGCAAACGACGACCGTATGTTGCATATTTTCCATCGGCATCTAAACCGACGATGTCATCAGGCAAATGGATCGCCTTTCCGAGTGAAAGCAAACGCTTACAAGTATCAACTTGGTCAGGTTCAAAAAGTGAGTTACCAATTGAGTAACCCTGCGCTGCCAGAAACGTGAAGCACATCGCGCCGCCGATAACAAGCGAATCGACCACATTCAGCAATGCTTCGACAACACCCAATTTGTCGGAAATCTTCGAGCCTCCGAGAACCGCAACAAAAGGATGCTTGGGATTGTTCCGCAAAGTCGAAAGAACTTCTACTTCTTTTTGCAGAAGGCGTCCCATTGCGGACGGCAAGGTTTTCGAAGGACCGACGATTGACGCATGCGCTCGGTGCGCCGCACCGAATGCATCATCTACATACATGTCGATGCCTGCAATGAGGCTCGACACGAAAGATGGGTCATTCTCTTCCTCACCTGCGTTAAAACGTAAGTTTTCTAAGAGTTCAACACCGGGAGCAAGCTCAGCCAAACGTGCCGCGACCGGGAGCATTGAATATTTGCCTTCTACCTTGCCTTTGGGTCGACCCAAGTGGCTTGCGCAAACAACTTTGGCTCCCCTATCGGTCAGCCAGTTAATTGTCGGCAATGCCGCTCTGATGCGAAAGTCGTCAGTGATTGTTCGACTACCCGAAGCACTCGTCTCCATCGGGACGTTGAAGTCGGTACGAACAAGAACACGTTTGCCAGAAACGTCTCCAAGATCCTCAAGTGTGGGAATACTTTTGCTCATATTGAAATTAGCGGCGAGCCTTCTTGGGAACTTTGGAGCCAGCGAACAATGTCATCTGGACGAGGCGATTGCTGTAGCCCCATTCGTTGTCGTACCACGACAAAACTTTGACCATCTTGCCCAAACTCATCGTGAGC
>JBEDJE010000185.1:0-4916 GCA_041172985.1 Actinomycetota bacterium | reverse complement strand
CTGGGGTACCGGGTACAGCCATTCCGAGCAAACAAAAGGAAATGACATTGAGCCCACTAAATAACACCAGATACACCCCTACAGCCGAACGTCAATTAACGAACCAACGAACCAACCACTAAAACTAACAGAATTCAATGACTTTTTATTGATATAGGTTTTCCAGGCCCAGTTCAGAACCTTGTGGATCACCAGCAGAATTTCGTTGACAACGGCTTCTCTATTTGAAAAAGACTTCTCAATCGACGGTCGCATCAATTCTGACGAACGATCGCCCTCATCCCAATGCAATCTGCAAACTCGCAAGCACGGCCATATCTGGGTTCAAGAACCTGACAATTGGACTTCCATTACTTTGATTATCAAGATTCGAACATCACTTAGTCGCTACGCTCATTCCATGTCTCCGGAAGTTTTACAAGCTCTCACAACCGGTTGCCTTTCAATATTCGGCGGGTCACTCGTGGTCATTCTTGCCCGGCGCCAAATGCTTTCTTTTCGTTACGCAGCCGGCTGGCTCGTCCTCCTCTTGTTGACGGCCCTATCGGGCATACTGATTCCCCTTGCGCGTCCTCTGTCAGAGTCACTCAGCACTACCCCTGGGATTCTTGTTTCAGGTTTGGCGATTGTCATACTTGTGACGATTTGCGTTCAGCTTTCAGTCAGTATTTCGGGGCTGCAGGAACAAGTTCGAAAATTGGCCGAAGAAATAGCACTTCACAAGGTGAGTAATGACGAAGATGATCGGACTCAAGGTCATTCATGAGTGAGAAAGTCTTAGTTGTCGTCCCAGCGTGGAACGAACAAGCCTCAATTGCAAAAGTTGTTTCAGAGCTCAAGACTCGAGGATTTGACGTTCTCGTCATTGACGATGGCTCAACCGACAAGACCTCTTTCATCGCTAGACAGAGTGGCGCAATTACGATGCGATTACCTTTCAATTTGGGTGTCGGGGGTGCGCTGCGGTGCGGCTTCAAGTACGCCGTACAACATGGCTACGAAGCAGTTGTCCAATGCGATGCCGACGGCCAGCACCCGGTTGACCACATTGAATCGTTGATAGCTACCGCGACCGAAGGAAATTTTCATATGGTCATCGGTTCAAGATTTTTGAACGATGAAGGAAAGATGGAACTTTCTTTGATCCGACGTCTTGCCATGCGAATTCTCAGCCGATCTGCATCACGCGCATGTAAAACTCTGATCACTGATGCGACGTCCGGCTTCCGTGTTATCACGGTCCCATTGCTCAATGAACTCGCAGAGAAACTTCCTGCCTATTACTTGGGTGACACCTACGAGGCCTTGGTCTCATCTGGTCGCGCGGGTTATCGAATCAGAGAAATTCCAGCTCCACTGATGGAACGCGAACACGGCAAGTCATCCGCGCACCCCGTCAAAGCCGCTCGATTGGCAGTTAAAGCAATACTGATCGCGATACTCCACGTGCATCAAAAACTTGACGGACCTCACTAATCAACTTTGTTTCGCCGAGCGTTTTCTAGTTCTTCAGAATTCGCTTGGACATTCTTTGACCAGCAAAAAGGATGATCTGACGGCGAACTTTGCTCGCCTCGTCAACCGAACCTTGGCGCGAACCGACAGACAACGAACCGTCATGCCAACGAAACTCCGCCAGAGGTTCATTCAAAAACCCAAACTTTCCTACTTTCCTCAATTTCAAGAAGAGATCAAGGTCAAAGGCCCACTTCAAGCCTTCGTCTAATCCACCGACTTGTTCAAATGATGAGCGCCTAAAGAGTGAGCCGGGTTGGGGAATCAATTGCGGTCCACACAGCATCAACGGTTCGGTCCATTTTCCGCTTTTGTTCAACCAAAGCTTTTGGCCAGTTGCATCGATGTATTGACACTGACCAAATACAAACGCTGCATCAGCATTCGTTTCCAAGTAATGAGATACCTTTTGAAGCGAACCTTGAACCAGCCGATCGTCGTCGCCAAGCCAGGTTGAGTACCTGACATTTGTTGGAAGACTCCTCATTCCAGTGTTGATCGCGTGAGCTAGACCACGACCAGGGTCATCAACAATCGAATCAACTTTGCCCATCAGCACTTGATCAATAGCACTCACCTTTTCTGGCCGAACAATAGAAATATGGGCATCGCCTGCTTGACGAATTGAAAGAATTGACTCTTCTAGATATTCGGGCCTGTCGCCCAACGTAGGAATTACGACACCTATCAGTTTGACGTCCACGAATACTCCTTCAAATATCACACTAAGGTAGTCCACCATGGCTCTAGTTCCCTTGAATGATCTATCGCGAGTTGACCAATCTGTTCAATCGTTGGTAGTTAGCGATATTGCTGCGATTTTGAGGTCTGGCTCGTTCCTAAAGGGACGGTTCACGAAAGAACTTGAGTCCCAATTGGGAGAAATGTTTGCGTCATCGGTGGCCACCTGTGTCGCCAACGGCACTGATGCCCTATTCATCGCTTTGTCATCTCTTGGAGTCACCCAAGGTTCAAAGGTGGCCACAGTCGCCAACGCTGGCGGTTACACCACAGGTGCCACGTTTCGTTTGGGTGCGACCCCGGTGTTCATCGACGTCGATACCGAAACTGCTCAAATGTCAGCAATTTCACTCAGGAATACATTGATAGTCGAAAAGATTTCAGTAGTGGTCCTGACTCACCTCTATGGCCTCGTCGGTGACGTCGTCGAAATTGCGAATGTCTGCAAGGAGTTCAACGTCCCCCTCATTGAGGACTGCGCTCAATCGTTCGGTGCGAAAATTGGGGATCAGCCTGCCGGGACATTTGGTGATATCTCGACATTCAGCTTCTACCCGACAAAAAATCTTGGTGCATTTGGAGATGCTGGTGCTGTTCTAACTCAAAGGCGAGAACTCGCACAAAGGGTCCAGTCAATTGCACAATATGGTTGGGGTGATCGCTATTCAGTTGATCTCGAAAATGGCGTCAACTCCCGAATTGACGAGATTCAAGCCGCCGCACTTCTTCGGCAACTCCCGTTCATCGAAAGTCAGAATCTAAGGCGCCGAGAGATCATTCAGCGCTACCAAGAGGTGCTTTCGCGACCTCGACGAATGATTATGAGTGACCAAACTAATTTCGTCGGCCATCTCGCCATCCTGCTGACTGACACACGCGATTCCGATAAAAACATTTTGGGAGAGTTGGGTGTCGCAACCGGAATCCACTACCCCATTGCCGACTACCTGCAACCAGCTTGGCGAGACAGAGCATCAGATGTCACCCTTCCAGCTACCGAGAACATTCAGCGTCAAATACTGACTCTCCCATGCTTCCCCGCGATGACCGAGGCTGAAATAGATCAGGTTGTCAACGCGCTAAAGACGCTGAACTAACTCGACAAATCCTCGGGGTTGTCAATGTACTCAGCACGGTCATAGGGCAAACTTGCCAACACGCCGAGCACAGTCCCCTGCTCAAAGTTATTGAGTTGTAGCCAATGACGCGGCGGCACATTGAGCCACTCACCAGTATTGAGTTTCCACTCAGCCCTAACTCCATGTTGGTTGATCGTCAGTGCACCAATAGAACCTTGCTGCACAAACACGAGTTGTTCACATTCTCTATGTCCATGATTAGCGCGAGTTTCACCTTCTGCAACTCCGAATATCCAAAAAATACGTTGTGGTACAAAGGGAATCTGACCAAATTCAGTTACTCCAAGTGAACCTCTCGGGTCAATAAACACGGGGAAAGACCCAATGGTAGGAACGCTTTGATCAATCATCGAGTTCAGCCCTTCACCTTAACGACGTTGAGCTTTGTCATTTTGCTCGCGCGATCATCAAGTATTGACATCTTTGCCTTATTTGCTGCAAACCCACGCGCCCAACTCATGAGATCAAGTTTCTTGCGCCACTGGGAATCGCATTCATCGGCGAGGTTCGTCCACAATTTTCGAGCCGGATGCGTCGATCCGTAAGTCCATGGTTTGCCCAAAAATGATCGGTGAAAATGAACAACGACAGGGTCGGTGATTGCTTCCTCAATGTCTTCAAGGCTCTCAACTAGATCGACGGTCCGAAGAAGTTTCATGATGTGGTAAGGCATCGAATTAAATGCTGGCCGAAGCAAGTCAAATTCGCCCCTTAATGCCAAGTTAATTGCATCTTGATCAACACAAGGCAGATCGTATTTCTCTAGAAATTCGAGCGTCCGTTGAGTTAACCGTTCTGAATTCCAGCGATCCACATCAATAAGCAAGGCACCAGTATTCAGGTATGGCAAACGTGGATCAATCTTTTCTTCACGCCAGGGTCGCCACATCGAAGGACCACCGACCATAGCCACATGTGCATCAATCACCGAGCCAACGGCATATTTCATCGGCATCGCGAACAGTTCGCCGAGATCTCGGCGAACGACCATGTCAGCATCAAAGTACGCAGCACGAACGCCAACTGGCAATTCAGTCTGAGGTGCCAAAATGTTGTAAGCGGTCGCCAGTGGAAACCCATTTGTCAGCCGAATATCCCGATGTTTTTCTGGATCGACATCACGAACTTCGACAGACAAATGATTGAAAGCATGTGCTGCTAATTCGTCACGTTGAGTCTGATTCCAACCAGATCCGAACACCAACAGATGGGTCGGCTCTATCTGCGTATAACTCATTGACCGCAAGAAGACTTTCGCCTGAAGTAAATAATTTGAATCTGCTGCGGTGTACACCAATCGAGAAGTCATTGTTTACCAATCTACAAAACCTTCCGGCCAAGTGAGTCTTGGTCAGAAGCTGTCAAACCTTTATGTCGACCCAGTCCCCGCCGAACGAGGTCACCAATCGCCATCACCTTCCAACTAAGCATGGCGAGTTGCGGAACCTTGAACATACCCCGATCAAGAAAACTGGGTCGCAATGTCGAAAACTGATGAAAAAAACGACCGTCGGTCAAAAG
>JBEDJE010000184.1:3405-5808 GCA_041172985.1 Actinomycetota bacterium | reverse complement strand
ATCAAGGTCAAAGAGAACCTCTAAGTGATCGGCGACAAATCCGCAGGCACACACCACAACTCCGGATGCATTTTCGCTCGTCGCTAAGTCGTCAATAACTGCCAAAATGTCTGGGCCGATCCAGGGTTCGGGAGTGCGACCCGCAGATTGCCAAGCGATTGACCATGACGACCATGAATCTAAACCGGCAGCGGCTGCAACGGCCTCGGCAGTTGAACGGAGTTCGTCGGGATATGGGTCGCCAGCATCGATGATTCGCTGAGGTAGTGAGTGCGCAGTGAAAAGAACTTTTGTATTGGCCGGCATGTCAGCAAGACGTGAACGGAGATCTGCGGCCAAGAACTCGATAAATGCGGGTTCGGTTGCCCATGAATCAATTGATGTCACGGTGATGCCATGAGGCTCTGCGGCTTTTCGCGTGCGGTCCATGTACTGACCGATCGAGAATGATGAGTAGTGGGGAGCAAGTACAAGTCCGATGATGTGTTGGTAGCCGCTCGCAGCCAAATCGTTGACTGCGGTTTCAATCATGGGAGCAGCGTGCTTGAGTCCAAGGACAACGTCGTATCTATCTGGCGCAGTTTCGTTCAGGGCCACCTGCAACGCGTCGCGCTGTGCTTCGGTTCGCGCAGCGAGCGGAGAAATGCCACCGATGGCGTCGTAGCGCGCGACTAAATCGGCTAATTGTTCTGGAGTTGGAGCCCGACCGCGTCGAATGTCGGTGTAATAAGGCTCAATCTCGGCGGGCGTTCGCGGAGTGCCGTATGCCATTAAGAGAACTGCGGTTTTGGTGGTCATGATTTTTCTACTCGTGTCTTTTCGTGAACAAATGCAACAACATCTTCAAGAACTGCAGGATCGGTTGTGGGGTCGACGCCATGACCGAGGTTGAAGATATGTCCGGGATGATTGGCGTTGTCATCAAGTACGTGTTCGGCACCCTCGAGCGCCGCCTGTGAACCAGCCAAAACTAGGGCGGGATCAAGATTCCCTTGCACAACGAGATCGGCGCCCATACGTTTGCGAGCCGACTGAATAGGAGTTCGCCAGTCAAGTCCCATGATTCTGGGACCAGCTTCGTACATCGATTCGAGTAGGTGATCGCAACCAATACCGAAATGAATTCCGGCAACTTCGGGATGCAGCTCGCGTAGTTGTTGGAAAACCTTCTTGCTATGTGGCAAAACGAATTCGCGGTAGTCGGCGTTTGAAAGCGAACCAGCCCATGAATCGAACAATTGGAACGCCCGTGCACCAGCCGAAAGTTGAGCATCAATGAATGTGACCGAATGCTGGACGAGTCGATCCATAAGTTGGTGCCAGAGTTCTGGCTCAAGATGGATCATGCGCTTGGTGTTTTGATATGTGCGTGACGGTCGACCTTCAATGAGGTAGCTCGCAACGGTGAACGGCGCTCCGGCAAACGCGAGGAGCGGTACCGAAGTTGGCAGTTCAGCGACAAGAAGTTTGACGGTCTCAATCACGTATGAAACATCGTCAGCCTCAAGTGGTCGTAAGCGCTTGAGGTCGTCGGGTGAACGAAACGCATTTTCGGCAACAGGTCCGGTTCCGGGTGCGACGTCAATACCAAAACCAACCGCATGAGGTGGAACGACAATGTCGCTGTAGAGCACGGCGGCATCAACGCCGTAGCGGAGAAACGGTTGCAATGTGATCTCGGCCGACAGTGTCGGTTGTTTGATGGCTTCAAGAATGCTGCCACTGCCGCGAATCGCTTTGTACTCGGGAAGACTGCGTCCGGCTTGACGCATGAACCAAACCGGAGTGTGTAGATGTTTGCGGCCGTTCGCAGCCGCCAGGAATGGCGATTCAGCTGAAAGGTTGGGTGACGCAGACATCGTTTACGACGATATCCGTGACCTTGGTCTTGCACCTGATTCCAGGGGAACTAAACCGTGCAAAAAGAGGACTTGTGACACATTCTGCGGGTACTCGCACGCGTTTACTTGAGTCCGATTGATGGATGCTTCCAATTGCCAGGACGTAGCGATGCTTCGATGCGGGCAATGCGGGTTCTCGCCGGCGGGTGAGAAGAACTCACATCGCGCGGCCCAACAGTTTTCTTGAGCGCCGCCGACAACTGTCGGCCGTATCCCATGCGTACTACTCGCTGATCGGCTTGGAATTCTGCCGATCGCCCGACTGAGTTTCCGAGATAGCGCATCATCGAATATCCAGCACGAAAGAACCAAGAGAATGCATTGAAGATGAGGGCAATCGTTTGCCCGAGCAGGCGGGCTGCTTGAGAGCTTCGGGCAAAAGTTTGAGTTGCTGCCTTCGACACGTTGTGCATAAACGCGCCGATGCGTTCAAGTAAGTACACGGGCAACGTGAGCCATTGGCCGATCGTCAACGCGATGGTGTGTGAGCCAAGGTGGTGGC
>JBEDJE010000184.1:0-3387 GCA_041172985.1 Actinomycetota bacterium | reverse complement strand
GTTCATGGGCGAGAACTCCGCATAGCTCGTCGTGATTGAGTTCTTGAGTGGCAAATGATGTCACGACAACGAGATGTCCACCAGTAGCAAAAGCATTGAGGTCCTTGTCATCAACCACGCCAACGACAAAATGTCGATGGCGAAGATGCCAGGCCTGGGTGACCTCGTTGAAAGCCTTTTGCAATTTGGGAGCCTCGCGCGAATTGGGTTTACGAGCACCCACGAGCAAGGTGAGGACTCGACGCTGAAACGCCGGAATGAAGAGAATGAGCCCAGCCAAGAGGTATCCCAGGAGGACCTTCCAGAAGGCGACGCCGGTCATCCAGGTCAAAGGAAGCCAGAAAACGGTGATGGCCAAGGCCCATACGGGGGCAATGGCGACAACGGGCACGAAGGCGTAGAGCGCTGCTCGATCGAAGTCGCGGCGCCGTTTAGCGCTCTGACCTCGTCTTTCGTTCTCTTTCCATTGTGAAGACATGCGCTGCGGTCTTTCGTGGGGTCGGCGACAACGTGTGCGCCACATGAATCATGCCCGAAATCTGAGAAAGTTCGCTGACTTATTCAAGTTTGAGCGGTTATTGACCGAAAACAATGGGTCAAGCCATCTTCTGGGAGTTCATTCGTGACAAAAGTTCAAGCCAACAACACCGAGGTCGAGCGTCAAACGCATCACTCGGCTCGTTTGTTGCTTGACCTTGCCCGAACTCATGAAGCTACCGAACCTGAACGTTCTCGAATCCTTGTCCAACAGGCTCGGGCGTTGGCGCGTGCCAACCAAGATGCTGTTTGCGAAGCCGAATCGTTGTATCGATTGGCATCGTTGGCACACTACGACGGTCAACCAGGAGACGCTTTTGCCTTAGCAGTTGAAGCTCGCGATTATGCGATGGCACACGATGTTCCACTTGTCGTTGCATGGTCATTAAGTCTGATCGGTTTGGTGCACAGTAATTCGGGAAACCACTCAGAGGCTTTGTCATGTTCGCTGCAGGCACTTGATTGTTATCGCGGAACTGGGCATCGTGTCGATGAAGGCAACATGCTCAACACAATTGCTTCGATTTACCACGAACTTGGTGACACTGATCGCGCAATCGTCAATTACGAAGCGGCAATGAACGCAAATGCCCAATTGAATCGCCCTGATTTTGATGCCATTACTTTGGCGAACGTTTCGTCGTTACGAGCAGAACGTGGCGAGTTTGATATCGCCATCGAGATCGGCGAACGCGCATTGGCGCTTTGCCGCATTCATGCGGTTGGATTCTTGCCTGAAGTGCTTGCTGCGCTCGCTGGTGCCTACGGCGGCCGTGGCGAATTTGATCAAGCCCGGACATTATTGAACGCCGCATTATCGATGCTTGATGCGTCGAGTGTTTCATTCGATGACGCAGTTCGCTCAAGTGTCGAACTTGCCTTCGGTCGAGTCGAGTTGTGTGCGAAGAGTGACGCTGAAGCGTTATCGCACTTTTGTCGTGCACTCGGATTAGCAGAAGTGATCAATGCCAAGCCCATTGAATTTTCGGCGCACTGCGCTTTGGCAGATTTGTATAAGGCGATGGGTAAGTTTGAAGAGGCCGTCTACCACTTAGAGAAAAAGTTCGCGATCAATCAGTCAATCTTCAATGAAGGCACTGATATCCGCATCAAGACCCTTCAAGTGGCGCACGAAGCCGAAGAGTCTCGTCAACAAGCAGAAATTTTGCGATTGCGCACGAGCGAGCTCGAAGGCTTGGTTCGTGGTCGGACAACCGAACTTGAACAGTTTCAGCTAGAGGCTCTTGAACGTTTGGCAATTCTCGGCGAATTCCGCGACACCGACACCGGTGAGCACACGGCACGCGTCGGCGACATGTGTGCCGAGATTGCGCACTTACTTGGCCAAGATCCAGCATGGTCCGAACGATTGCGTTCTGCTGCCCGTTTGCATGACATTGGCAAAGTTGCGATTCCTGATTCGATTTTGCTGAAGCCTGGTCCGTTGACGCCAGCAGAGTTTGAAGTGATGAAGACTCACACCACTCTTGGCGCGCGCATTTTGTCGGGAAGCACATCGCCTCTTGTTCAGTTGGCTGAAGAAGTGGCTCTGAATCACCACGAACGCTGGGATGGTTTGGGATACCCCAATCAAATCGGGGCGACTGATGTGCCTTTATCGGGACGGATTTGTGCAGTCGCCGATGTTTTTGATGCATTAACCAGTGAACGGGTGTACAAAAAAGCTTGGGCAGTCGAAGATGCTGTTCGCTACATCGCCCGAGCAGCAGGTACACAGTTTGACCCGACTGTGGTTGAAGCGTTTATGAAAATTGCACAGTCGAGATTGGTGACTGACCCCAATTTCGCTGATTCAATCCGCTAGAACTGCTGTATGAGTTCACATATTGACAAAGCCCCCGTCATCGCTGGTGCCGAAGCATGGAGTCACAATGGCACGAAACGCGTCGGCGCACTATGTATCCATGGCTTCACTGGAAACCCCTCGTCGATGCGTGGTGTCGCTGAAGCATTTGCTGGTGCTGGATACGACGTCGAGTTGCCACGGTTGCCGGGTCACGGAACCGCAGTCTCTGACATGATTCCGAGCCGCTGGAGTGATTGGTCTTTTGAAGTTGCCGCTGCTTACGCCCGTCTTGCGGCACGAGTCGACAAAGTGGTGGTCGCCGGATTGTCGATGGGCGGATCTTTAACGTTATGGACTGCGCTACAACAACCGTCAGTATCGGGAATTGTGTGTATCAACCCAGCATCACAACCACAGGCCGAAGAAATGATCGAGATGGTCAAAGGTATGTTGGCCGAAGGAACCGAAGTCTTCCCAGGAATTGGCTCAGACATCGCTGATCCCAACGAGAAAGAAAGCTCGTATCCCGAAACTCCACTCGCACCTTTGGTGTCAATGGTTGAAGATGGCATCAAGCCCATGTTGTCGCACTACGGTTCGTGCAAAATTCCAATGTTGTTGATCACCTCGAAGAATGACCATGTTGTTGATCCAGCAACAAGTGACGAACTGGCGGCGCAATGGGGCGGACCAGTCGAACGCATTTTGCTCGATCGCAGTTTCCATGTGGCAACACAGGACTACGACAAAGATTTCATTAACGAATCTGCACTGGCATTTGCTGCCAAAGTTACAGCGTGAGTTTTCTCTCGTATATCCCTAGCCCTGGAAGCGCGGCGATCCATATCGGGCCGTTGCAGTTACGTGCTTACGGTTTGATGATCGCACTTGGGGTCATCATCGCGGTACGTATTTGGGGTAAGCGCATGACCTTGATTGGTGTTGGCGGACCCGAAGAAGCCGCATCAATTGCTACGTGGGCAGTTCCGGCCGGTGTCATCGGCGCTCGTTTGTATCACGTGGCCACTGAGTGGGATCGTTTT
>JBEDJE010000183.1:0-3403 GCA_041172985.1 Actinomycetota bacterium | reverse complement strand
GAGCTTGGTGTACTTAGAGATTTCTTTGTCGGTCTTTTCTTGCAGACCAATAATGCTCTTCGCTAAATCTTCAGCTTTGTTCTTCTGCTTCGTCAGTTGTTCGGTGAGTTGACCCAGATCGGTGATGACCGAATCAAGTTGATCGGTCGTTGCAAAACCTACGTTGAGCGCAATTTCGGTGAGCGACTGCTTCTGCACCGATTCGTTCGGGCCGCCACCTGGGGCCAACAGGCCAGTGATACTTCCGCCACGACCTCCACCAACAAAAGCTTCGACTGCCAAGTCGGACATCTCGGTTTGCAGTCCGCCAAGTTCGGTTTGCTTGACGGCAATTTCGGCTTCGGTTGCGACAATCCCAATTTCGAGCTGCATCTTGTCGTCTTCGGCAATACGGAGTTCTTCAGACAGACGGTCGGCTTCGGCTTCGGCGGCTTCAAGCTGATCGGCCATTTGGCGAACCTTGCGTTTGGCATCATCGACCGAGTCGGCGGCAGCTGGTCGTTCGACGGCGACAACTCCGACGGTGCCCAGCAACATGGCGCTCACCAAAACCTGAGCAGCCAGGCGGCGCATTCGGGGATTTGGGCGAAGACTCAACATGACCCTTGGCAGGCTAGCGATTATTACGAATGTGTTGCAGTCGGGCTATTCCCGATCATTCCCACTCATTCCCATTCGCCTATTCCCACTCAATGGTGCCGGGCGGCTTCGAGGTGATGTCGTAGGCGACCCTGTTGACCCCGTCAACCTCGCTAATGATGCGACTCGACATACGCTCGAGCAGGTCAAAAGGCAGGCGGGCCCAGTCGGCAGTCATGGCATCGTCGCTGGTCACAGCCCTAATAATGATCGGATAGGCATAGGTGCGCTCATCGCCCATCACGCCCACCGAGCGGATATCGGGCAAAACCGCAAAGGCTTGCCAGATCTCTCGTTCAAGGCCAGCCAGGCGGATTTCTTCACGAACAATGGCGTCGGCTTCTTGCAAAATCGCCACCTTGTCAGGTGTCACTTCACCAATAATTCGCACCCCGAGGCCCGGACCGGGGAATGGCTGGCGCCAGACAATTTCGTCAGGCAGACCAAGTTCGCTGCCGAGTCGGCGAACCTCGTCCTTAAACAGTTCTCGAAGAGGTTCGACCAACTTGAGCGTCATGTCCGCAGGGAGTCCGCCCACGTTGTGGTGGCTCTTGATGACCGAGGCCGTGCCATCGGTGCCGCCACTTTCGATGAGGTCGGGATACAAGGTTCCCTGAACCAAGAACTCGGCATCGGTGACACCACCGGTGTGTTGTTCAAAAACGCGCACGAAAAGTTCGCCAATGATTTTGCGCTTGGCTTCGGGTTCGGTGATGCCCTTTAAGCCGTCAAAGAACTTCGCTCCCGAATCAACATGAATCAGTTCGATACCCATATTGCGTTTGAAAGTTTCGACAACTTGATCGCTTTCACCTTTGCGCATGAGGCCAGTGTCGACATACACACACGTGAGTTGCGCGCCAATCGCGCGATGCACAAGTGCGGCCGCAACTGCTGAATCTACGCCACCTGACAAACCACAGATCACGCGCTTATCGCCCACTTGCGCCCGAATCACCGCAATTTGTTCATCGATGACCGAGCCCATAGTCCAACTGGCATCGCAGCCCGCAAGATTGTGCAAGAAGTTTTCGAGCACCTGTGCACCAAAGGGTGAGTGCACAACTTCGGGGTGATACTGCACTCCCCAAATTTTGCGTTCGGCATTTTCGAGAACAGCAACGGGAGCTTCGGGAGTTGACGCAGTTGCGGTAAAGCCAGCGGGCACTTGCGAAATTGCATCGAAGTGACTCATCCAGACTTCTTGCACATCAGGCAAGTCGGCAATGAGCAAAGTTGATTGTGAACTAGCAATACGCGTCATCTGCGCGCGACCGTATTCACCACGTGAACCACGACCCACTTCGCCGCCGAGTTGATGCGCAATTAACTGGGCGCCATAACAAATACCCAAGATCGGAACACCTGATTCGTACACCTTGGGGTCGAGCCGAGGTGCGCCTTCAACGTGCACACTTTTCGGGCCACCCGACAAGATAATGGCAGCCGGGTTCTTGGCAGCAATCTGTTCAGCCGTAATGGTGTGCGGAACGATTTCGGAATACACCTTGTGCTCACGCACCCGACGAGCAATGAGCTGTGCGTACTGCGCACCGAAGTCAACAACGAGGACAGTGCGGCGAGTAGTCACCTCACTGATCGTAGTCGCCATTACCAGAAGCCTTAAAGCCGACCCCTCATACAAAAAGTCAATCGTGCTTCTGGTGTCGTTTAACTCGGTATTACCAATTTAAACGACACCAGAATCAGCGTTTGGTGGTGTGAGGTGGCACGATGAAGGGGTGAATACTCGCCGGATCCTGACCACTGCACTACTCGCCTTCTCGTTGGCGCTCGGCATCGGACTAGCAACATCGTCGTCCGCGGCCGCGACAACTCCCCCAGCCGACACTCAACAAGAAACTCAGCCACCCACTACCGAAAATGACTTCATGAATCTCGAACGCGATCTCACATCGTGCATTAGTTCGAATCCACAACCCGGATGCGGTCGTGAACCCACTAGTTCAAGCGACCGTGGCGGATGGCAACAACTGTTGTTGTTCTTCATCATGTTTCTTGGCATGGCCTTTATTTTCTGGCGGGTCTTTTTGTCGGTACGGGCCCGCGACCGCAAGCTGAACTGAAAATCAACTACCTAGAAAATTCGGCTTACGTTTTTCTAAGAATGCTTGACGCCCTTCATTGGCATCGTTACTGGCCCACGCAGCAAGGCGCGCGTGCTCAACAGCTTCAAGTGAAATATCTGCACCTGATAAACGTTCAAGGGCCATTTTGTGGGCTTTGATCGTGAGTGGGGCTAGCAACGACATCTCGTGCGCCCAAGTCATTGCATCATCAAGATTTCCGAGTCGATGCACAAAGCCACCAACTAATTCATCAGCATGAATTGCTTCGGCTGATAACAACATGTAACGCGCCGCGCTCCATCCGGCTTCACGCCCAATGCGTTCGACTGTCCACGAATCAACAGCTAGACCCAACTTTGCAGCCGGCACTCCAAACTTGCTCTTCGGTGTCGCAATACGTAAATCACAGGCCGCAGCCAACTGCGAACCTGCACCAAGTGCTGGTCCATCAATTGCAGCAAGCGTCAAACAATCCATCGTTCCGAAGCCCCGCAACACCGACAACAACGTGTCGGTGAATTCACCAAGCTCAACTCCGCCCAGATCTGCTCCGCTACAAAAAGCTGGCGGTGTGCCTGTCAATACCAGCACACGTGCGCCGCCAGAGACCGCTACTGCTTGGGCTTCGTATATAGCCTGCAACGTCGCTAGATCGACCGCATTGCGCTTATCTG
>JBEDJE010000182.1:0-3606 GCA_041172985.1 Actinomycetota bacterium | reverse complement strand
GTCTTTCGATTCACCGCAGCCGCTGCTTCTCGGTCGTCGCTAATCACCGTCGGAATCATGTTCGCAAGATGGAATCCTTCGCTGATCTTGGCCGCCGGAACACGTTGAACCTGTTGGACCGTGTTGCGATAACTGGCATTAGCCCAAAGTGCGCCTTCGCTAATTTCGGTGGCCAAGGCCAACATTCGGTCGCGAAGTGCCGCAAGATAAATCGGAGGCAAAGGTCCGCCAAACTTCTCCTGTTTCCGAAGTGCTTCAACGAAAGCGCTCATGTCAGACAATGGCGGTCCCATTTCAACACCAAGACGTTTCACCATGGCTTCGTGGCTGACCCCGAGCCCTAATGCAAATCTTCCACCTGACACTTCGCCAATGTGACTGGCAATAGAACCAATCTCGGCTGCGGAGGTCCCATAGATGCCCTGAATCGCCGTGTAGAAGCGCAAACGCTGTGTCACATGGGCGAGGCTCACACACAGTCCAAATGCGTTACCCAGGGTCGGACAGGCTAAAGCCGGAAAACCCCGTCGTTCTGCTTCAGAAGCCAGTTCAAGAATTTGCAGTCGTTTTGTCGGTGAAGCGACGATCGATAAAGCGGGAAGCGTCATGTCTTGAAGTTAGCCGAACACCGACGACCGATCAGATCTCGCTAGTTTGAAGGGGTCATGTCAATATCTCGTGAAGCCAATCCCGTTGATTCTGAATCGCGGTTGCGTATAGGTCTGCTGTGCCCATACAGCTTGACGACGCCTGGGGGAGTTCAAGGCCAAGTCATGGGCCTCGCTCGAGCCTTACGCAAAATGGGTCATGAGGTACGTGTTCTCGGTCCCTGCGACGGAGCTCCACCGGACACTTTTGTCACGCCAATTGGCGAGTCATTACCAACAGTTGCCAATGGCTCGATAGCCCCTCTAGCTCCTGACCCCTCTGCTGCGTTGCGCACAATCAGGGTATTGCGCGATGAACAGTTTGATGTTTTGCATATTCATGAACCATTAACACCAGGTGCAAGTATCACTGCTCTGGTCATGAGAACCGCACCAATAGTCGCGACGTTTCACGCAGCCGGAGAAAGCCTGAGTTATAAGTATTTAAGCGCGCCGCTTAAAGGTTTCGCGAGTGCCATTGATCATCGGGTCGCAGTTTCAAAAGATGCAGTACATTTAGCGCAGCGCTATATCGGCGGCGACTATCAGATTTTGCCCAATGGTGTAGAACTCGATCGATTCATTGCCAGTTCTCAAAGCACAAGCACCACTCATGGCGATTCAAGTTTGATGCGACGTTCAATTTTTTTCTGTGGTCGCCACGAGCCTCGTAAAGGTCTTGAAGTACTTTTACAAGCTCACGCAACGTTGCCCGACAATGTTGATTTGTGGATCGCTTCGGAAGGTCCAGAGACCGAACGACTTAAGCGCGAATGGGCTGGCGATTCTCGAATAATGTGGCTCGGGCGTATCAACGATGCCGAGAAAGCGAAACGTTTATCTCAAGCCGATGTCTTTTGTGCACCATCCTTAGGTGGAGAGAGTTTCGGCGTCGTTCTTATTGAGGCAATGGCCGCAGCCACACCAATAGTGGCAAGCGCCCTTGACGGCTACATGAACGTCGCCACCAACGAAGTTGACGCACTTCTCGTTGAGCCCAACGATCCTGCAGCTCTCGAGGCGGCTCTTCGCCGCATCCTTCTTGATCAAGAACTTGCTCACCGACTTGTTCATCAAGGCCAAGAGCGCGCCACCGGATTTTCCATGGTTCAACTTGCATCGACCTATGTCGACATTTACCGACGAGTCATTGCAGAATCCCAAAATCGGCCCAGTCGACGACAAAGAGTTCGCAGATTCCTTGATCGCGTACAGCGCCAGAGCCGTTAACACAAGGCATCGCTCAACAATGATCGTCTCGACCGCATTTTTGATCATATGATGATCGCATGACATTCATCATTCTCGCCGTGATCGCCCTTGTGGTTCTCTTCGTCATTTTGTCGTATAACGCATTGATCCGCCGCCGTAACCAAGTTGACAATGCGTGGTCGCAAGTTGATGTTCAACTCAAGCGCCGACTCGATCTCATTCCGAATTTGGTCGAAACAGTGAAGGGTTACGCTGCCCATGAAAGGGCCACCCTTGAAGCGGTCATTAATGCCCGCAACGCGGCGATGGCTGCTGGACCTGGCCCTGTCGCTCAAGGACAGGCCGATAATGCACTAACGGGCGCATTGCGTCAACTGTTCGCCCTGTCAGAGGCTTATCCCGATCTGAAGGCCAACCAAAATTTCTTGGCGCTACAAGAAGAATTGACGTCAACTGAAAGTCGCGTTGCTTACGCCCGACAGTTCTACAACGATTCAGTACTCGAGTACCACAACAAACTCGATACGTTTCCAACTTTGTTCATCGCCAAGATGGGCAATTTCCCACATCGCGAATTCTTTGAAGCCGAAGATGAAGCACGCACAGCTCCCACAGTTAAGTTTTAATCCTCGTGTATCAACAGATTGCTTCTAATAAGCGTCGCAGTATTGCGCTGATCTTTGGGTTTGTCGTCCTTGTTGTTCTCGTTGGCGTTGCAATTGGTTATCTCATCGGCGGAGGGCCAACTGCGAGTGTCATCGCTTTAGTCATCGCAGCCGTGATGGCCTTTACGTCGTATTGGAAGTCGGATTCAATCGCGCTCAAAGTGAGCCGTGCGGTTCCAGCAGACCCGACGACGTATCAACGGCTCCATAACCTCGTCGAGGGTCTGTGTATCGCAGGCGGACTACCAAAGCCACAGGTGTACGTCATCAATGATCCGGCGCCTAATGCTTTTGCGACAGGTCGCAATCCTCAGCATGCCGCTATTGCCGTCACAACAGGTTTGCTCGAAAAGATGAATCGAGTCGAACTCGAAGGTGTCATCGCCCACGAGCTCTCACATATTCGCAACTACGACATTTTGGTTTCCACTATTGCGGTCACCTTGGTTGGATCAATCGCCATCATGACCGATCTCGCAATCCGCATGATGTGGTGGAATGGCGGACGAACTTCCCGTGACGGCGACCGTAACAACGGAAGCAACCCTCTCGCTCTGTTTGGTTTCCTGCTCTTGATCTTGGCGCCATTTATCGCCAAAGCGATGCAAGCCGCAGTCAGCCGCAAGCGCGAAAGTCTTGCCGATGTATCAGCGTGCCAGATGACCAGGTACCCGCCTGGCTTAATATCTGCTCTAGAAAAGTTGCGCGCCGATACGACTGCCACTCACTCAGCGTCAATGGCTACTGCACATATGTGGATTGAGCAACCTTAAGTGACGGAGGGAAACTCGGGTTCTTCCATCGCATGTTCAACACTCATCCACCACTTGATGAACGAATTGCGTTATTAAAGGAACTGTGAAAATTTCTCAAAAACGTCGTTTCGCTTTTTCGATCACCCTCGCTGGAATTGCGATAGCCGCTTGTGGTGGCGGAGGAGAAACCGAATCAACGACTACATCAGTGGCGCCGACCACTGTTGCCACAACCGTTGCCCCGACAACGGTGCCCGAGACAACCACAACGGTCCCCGTGCCATTGATGCCACTAACCGGCCAACCTGTCGTTGACGAAGCCATCGC
>JBEDJE010000181.1:0-3406 GCA_041172985.1 Actinomycetota bacterium | reverse complement strand
GACCAGAACAAACATCAAGTCGCACTCACACGCCGTCTCCCCGTTGAGTAATGCTTTGCCCGAACCTTTGCCCGCGCGAGCCGACATCCTTCCTAGTTGTACGACTAGCTCCAAGGTGTCGCCAGGCTGCACCTGTTTACGAAACCTGGCTCCATCAAGCCCGCCAAAAAGTGGAATTTTCCCGGCGTGCGTTCCACCAACCAATACAGCGATCGCTCCCATTTGAGCGATTGCCTCACACATCAACACCCCTGGCAATGTTGGCCGACCCGGAAAATGCCCTGAGAAAAACCATTCATCTCCGGTGAGTCGCCAAATACCTGATGCTGAAACACCTGGCTCGACCGCAGTGATTTCGTCCACAAATAGAAAAGGAGCTCGATGGGGCAACACATCAGCTGGACGGGGTAAAGAACTCATTGCGCCACCTTAGAAGGCGGTCCGAGAGGAAAAGGTGATTCGTGAATGTCGCTGAGTGGTAGGAGAAACACTCTGAGTGAGATTATCTCACAATAGTCCAAATGACCTATCGGAAAATCTCACGCACGGTGATTTGATGAATTCTGTTCATCAACAGAAAGGTTGATCATGTCTGGTCGCCCAATCCGCCGTCCTTGCTGATTACAGCATCAAAACTCTTTCAAACGCCTCGTCGACGCGGGGCCTGAGCAAATCCCAATCCCCGACCTCTCGCGTGAGCGTGATAGTGATCGGGGATATTTCGCATGTTGTCATCGATGTACGGCTCGTAGTCGAACTCTGACGTTGCGACACTCAACAGGCGTTGATGCAATCTCGCCTTCACCTCGTCGTCTGGTGACGGGTCGTGCATTTTCCACACGATCATCGGCACGCAGCACGCCTCACATTCGGCGACCCAACATTCTTCATCTTCGTAGTACCACTCTGTGAAACGTGCAGCTTCACACAATTCGCATTTCTGTATTGGATCCATTGTCACAATTGTGACACGCCGTCTCCACATCTGCGAGAACGACTGAAGGCGGACCCGGAGGCCCGCCTTCAGCAACAAGCAACTATGTAGAGCTAAAACTCAGAGAGCTGAAGGATCCACATCTGGCGGCAAGATCACTGCATCGATGACGTGAATGACGCCATTGCTTGCGATGATGTCAGTTGCCGTAACAGTTGCACCATTGACCTTCACGCCCATGTCGGTGGTGATGGTGATGTTCTGACCTTCAACTGTCGGCACATCGCCTGCAGTGACATCAGCGGCCAAGACTGTTCCAGAAACTACGTGGTAGGTCAAGATCTTCACGAGAAGATCCTTGTTCTCTGGCAACAAGAGCTTGTCGACAAGTCCGGCTGGCAATGCTGCGAAGGCTTCGTTAGTCGGTGCAAACACGGTGAAGGGACCTTCACCCTGAAGGGTCTCAACGAGACCAGCTGCTGCGACTGCCGCAACGAGTGTCGAGAAGTCTTCGTTGCCACTGGCGATTGCAACGATGTCGGTTGCTTCTTCAGTTGGCTCTTCGGTCGTTGCTTCTGAGGTCATCGGGGCGTCAGTTGCGGGTGCGACGTCTGAGTCGTCTCCGCCACAGGAAACCAAAAGACCGACGAGTGCTAGGGGGGCTAATAACTTGAACATATTTCTCCTTGTTGTAATTGGTTAGACAATTATGGCTTAAAAGTTCGCGCCAAGTAGTTATTTAACACTAATTTGACCGAATTTTGACAGAAGTCACACAGGGGCGGAATCAATCGCTGCTCGAACTTCGGCCACATAGGCACCTACGGCATCCGGGCCGCCTTCCATCAGGCGCCGAACCACTGAAGCGCCCTGCACAATTCCATCGGCGACTTTGCAGGCCTCGACGGCCTGAGCGCTATTTGATACTCCGACACCAATGATGACCGGCACATCAGTGACCTTCTTCAGGCGTTTCGCCAACTGGCTAGCTGTCGCCGCAAGCTCGGTTCGCTCACCCGTGACTCCGAGTAGCCCGACTGAGTACACAAAGCCCCGCGCCCGATCGCACACTCTCGGTAACCGCTCATCAGGAGCAGTCGGTGCCGCCAACATGATTGTCGCTAAACCAACTGCATCTGCAGCTGCACACCACGGGCCGGACTCTTCAAGTGGCAAATCAGGAATGATTGCTCCAACGATGCCGGCTTGAATCAATTGTGAGGCGAAACGTTCATGGCCAGCATGATGCACCGTGTTGTAATAACACATCACGACGAGTGGCACGTGAACATCAAGAGTACGAACTCCTTCAAGAATCGAGATGGGAGTTGCACCATCATCGAGGGCGCGTTGGGAGGCTTCTTGAATAATCGGACCATCCATGACTGGATCAGAAAATGGCAAGCCAATTTCTATGACATCAGCGCCGTTTGCAGCAGCCGCACGTATCGCGTCAGTCCAACCCTTCAGACCGCCTGTCACATAAGGAACAAGAAGCTTTCGACCAGCATCTCGCTTGGCGCGCAGTTCTGATTCAAAAGGCAACAAGTCCGGAGACGTCATCCGAGGATCTCCATCATCTGACCCACGTCTTTGTCGCCACGTCCCGACAGATTCATCAGAACGGTCTTTCCTTGCATCTTGGGAGCTTCTCGAGTGATCCAGGCCAATGCGTGTGCACATTCCAAAGCCGGGATAATTCCCTCGGTCTTCGCCATTAACTGAAAGGCTTCAATTACCTCGGCGTCGGTAACCGTTGGGTATTCAGCGCGACCGATCGACGCCAAGTACGAGTGCTCTGGACCGACTCCGGGGTAATCAAGGCCAGCAGAAATTGAATGCGCCTCTTGCACCTGCCCGTACTCGTCTTGCATGAGATAACTACGCATGCCGTGAACGACTCCGGGTTGACCGCGACCAACTGCTGCTCCCCCAGCTGGTTCAACACCGATCAAGCGGGCATCGGTGTCAACAAACCCTGAGAAAATTCCGATTGCATTAGATCCGCCTCCGACGCAAGCAACAACAAAATCGGGATCGCTTCCATAACGCTCGAGACACTGCTCACGAGCCTCAGTTCCAATCACTCGGTGGAACTCACGAACCATCCATGGATACGGATGAGGGCCCATGACTGAACCGAGGCAGTAATGCGTTGATTCAACCGAAGCAACCCAATCTCGCATCGCTTCATTGACGGCATCTTTTAAGGTGCGACTTCCGCTGTGAACAGCTTCGACTTCAGCGCCGAGAAGCTTCATCCGAAAAACGTTGAGCGCTTGCCGTTCAACGTCGACCGCTCCCATATAAACCTTGCAAGACATTCCCATCAATGCTGCAGCCGTCGCAGATGCGACTCCGTGCTGACCAGCTCCAGTTTCGGCGACAATGCGCTTCTTGCCCATTCGCTTTGCTAGCAAAACCTGACCGAGAACATTGTTGATCTTGTGCGAGCCAGTGTGATTCAAATCT
>JBEDJE010000180.1:0-3428 GCA_041172985.1 Actinomycetota bacterium | reverse complement strand
GCTTCAAAAGCGATCTATACCTTCGTGAACGCGCATCCCTCGGTCAAAATGCTGGCTCTGGCTTTCTTGTTGTTGATTGGCACCATTTTGATTGCCGAAGGTTTCGGGCAAAAGATTCCAAAGGGATACATCTACGCTGCGATGACTTTCTCGGTGTTTGTTGAAGTGTTGAACATCGGAGTGCGACGCAAGAAGCCGAATACATCTCTGCACTTGCGTGAGCCAATCGTCGCTGACCCCAAGTAGTAGACATACTGAATGAAGGGTGTGCACATTGAATCGTATTGAGATCGAGTCAACCCTGAACAACGACCGCGTGTGGTTGTTGAAGGCCATGTCAGAGTTATCTGACGAACAACTCAATCGCCCGTTAACCCCTAGCGAACATGAGCCCTCAAATATGTGGACGGCGATCGATCACTTCGTGCACCTCGCACTGATCGAGCGCAATTTCGCAGCGATGATCCGTCGCCACATTTCGGGTGCACCTAACCCAGTTGGTCTCTTGAACGATGATTCAGGTCAGCCCCGCACCCGCGATCAGATCATGGCCTCGGTGCATGCAATGACTGAAGAGTGGCAAATCGAGCATCGTGGAATTTCGTTGAGCGAAGCGATCGCGGTCACGGCTAGCGCGCGAGCCGTGAGTCTGCAGTTGTTATCCGAACTCACCGATGAGCAACTTGAAGAGACTTTGCCGGGTGCGCCGTGGGCTGATGGCACCATCGGCGGGGTTTTGTCGGCCAATGCGGGTCACGGGCGGATGCACTGGGGTTGGTCAAAAGACGCCGGACTGCTTGAGCACTAGTGCTCGGCCCCAAAGTGGGCTAACTTACCCTTCGTAAGATCGCAAACCGAGGGGTTGCAATGCTTGATTACGTCATTAAGGGTGGAACCATTGTTGACGGCACAGGAGCCGATCGTCGCCAAGGCGATGTTGGTGTGCGCGACGGGGTGATTGTTGAAGTCGGTGGCTCGATCACCGAGTCGGCCAAAGAAATCATCGATGCCGATGGTGCCATCGTGACGCCGGGCTGGGTTGACGTGCATACTCACTATGACGGCCAAGTGAGTTGGGACGAAGTCATGGACCCGTCGGCCGGTAACGGTGCGACAACAATCGTGATGGGTAATTGTGGTGTGGGCTTTGCGCCCGTTCGACCTGGCGGCGAGAAGTCGTTGATTGAACTGATGGAAGGTGTTGAAGATATTCCGGGCACCGCGCTCTACGAAGGTATTGAGTGGGGTCGTTGGGAATCTTTCCCCGAGTACATGGACTACATCGCGAGTCGTCGTTACTCGCTTGATATCGGTGCACAAATCGCCCACGGTTCATTGCGTTACTACGTGATGGGCGAGCGCGGTCGGATGAATGAAGAAGCGACACCTGATGACCTTCGTCAGATGTCGCAACTTGTCACTGAAGCAGTGCAAGCAGGCGCACTTGGCTTTAGCACATCGCGCACGATTGGCCACCGTGCTCTTGATGGATCACCCGTGCCCGGAACTTTCGCTCCCGATCAAGAGCTGTCGGCAATCGCTGATGCGATGGGTCGCGCCGGTCGTGGTGTATTTGAAATGATTCCCGCCGGAACTGTTGGCAAGCTCGAGCGACTTGGTGGTGAGCGCACCACGCCAGAAGCCGAAGTGAAATTGATGGCTGACTTCTCGCGTCAGAGTGGTCGCAAGGTGACATTCACACTTGTGCAATCACCCGATTACGCGCCCGATACTTGGGAACGATTGCTTGACATGGTGGTGAGTGCAAACCAAACCGGTGCGCAGTTGTATCCGCAAGTGTCGTCACGACCTATCGGACTTGCTTCTGGTTTGTCTGGCTATCACGCTTTCCAACGTCGGCCAACATATATGAAGTTGGCGCACTTGCCTTTGGCTGAACGAGCTCGCGAAATGGCGAAGCCCGAAATCAAAGCGGCAATTATGTCTGAAACAGATGTGCTTGTTGAACAGCCAGGTTCGATGGCCAACATGTATCAGTTGTTCCAGACGGCGGCGATGTTCTTGTATCCACTTGCTGATCCGGTTGATTACGAACCAGATCCGTCCGAGATGTTGGGTTCGCGTGCTGCGGCAACTGGTCAAGATGTTCTTGATCTGTTGTACGACTACTTGCTTGAACAAGACGGTGCTGCAATGTGTGCGTTAATGGGCGGACCAAATGTTCATGACAGTCAAGAAGTTTTGCGAAAGATGTTGATTCACTCTGAAACAGTGACTGGTCTCAGCGATGCTGGCGCACACGTGACACTCATTTGTGATGCCACAATGCCGACAACGCAACTCACGTTCTGGGCCCGCGATCGCCACAAGGGTGAGCGCTTGCCGCTTGAGTTCTTAGTTGCCAAGCAAACGGCGCGTAACGCCGATTTGTATGGACTCAAAGATCGTGGTCGTTTGGCGGTTGGACTTCGCGCCGACATCAACGTGATCGATTTTGAAAATCTTCGAGTCTCACCGCCCAAGGCATTTCACGATTTGCCCGCCGGTGGAACGCGTTTGATTCAGCCAGTGCAGGGCTATTTGGCAACGTTAGTGAAAGGCGAGATGACTCGTCGTCACGATGCCGACACTGGTGCTCGACCTGGTTCGCTTGTCCGTAGTTGATTCATTGGAAAGGTTCTGAACATGAGCAAAGTTGATGAGTTTGCCGAGAAGTTCGCGCAATCATTGAAAGTGACGCCAGCAAGTTTGGATCGGTTGATCACCGAACCATGCGGACTGACACCCGAAGAGATGATGGCGGCATTGGCGCATCCATTGGTGGGCAAGGCGGGCATTGATCTGATGGCCGACTTTATGCATCCAACTGATTCGCGTTATTTCGATGCGATCTACGGTTCGAATTACGGGCAAAAAGACATTCGTGGTTGGCTCGTGCCGATGATGTCTGAAATCAGTTTTATTGAATTCGTCCCCACGTCTGAGCCAGAGTTTTTTGATGATGGCGAAGGAATCACCACCGTTGATGAGTGGCAAATGGTTGCTGACATGGCAGTCATGGGGATGGGCGAGGGCAAGATGCCGATGTCGCGCGGAGTCAGTGTGCGCCGCTATCGCGACAGTTGGATGACGTGGGCCTGCGATGTTTATGACACTGGGTCTTTCAGAGTGCCGCCACCGCCCGGAGTTGAAGCCGCACCCTTGCCTGACGCTCCTCCTCCAAATGATTGGGAACGTCACGCTGCGACGCCAGTGACGGTGTGCTCAGAAGTTGACTTTGATGCCGACTGCGAGCAGTTCCATCCAACAGATTCGGTCTATATCGATCCGATCTTCGGTGAGTTTCATGGACGAGACGAAATCAAAGCTTGGATCATGGACATCATGCCGCGAGTAGGGCGCATTGAATTTGTCCCCGTTGGCCCCGAACTCAACAACGGATCAACCTATTTGCAAGAGTGGATTCA
>JBEDJE010000179.1:0-3823 GCA_041172985.1 Actinomycetota bacterium | reverse complement strand
GATGTCGTATCCGGTCACTGAAGATTTCGGGAAAGCCTGAGCCATTCGAATTGCAGCGCCTCCTGCCCCGCAACCGATGTCAGCAACACGTGCACCTTTTTCTAATCGTTGCACTGCGCCGTCAAGTGCTGGAAGAACGACAGGTAGAAGATACGAGCGACTCCAAGGTTCAAAACTTCGCTCAATACCAACGGCTCCCTCGGGGCCATGGCTGTCGTAATCAAGCCCGATTCCAGTCTTGAAACTTTCGGGTAATGCCTTGAGGCTCGCCATAGTTTGAGGCAGACGATGAAACATACCCATTCCAAAAGCTGGATGTAGTTCATCAGACAAGACAATGACCGCCTCAGGTGTCATTGAATAGCGCTCAATCCCCTGATCATCAATCTCAACCTCAATCAACCGAGCCGCGGCTTGATTGTGGATCCACTCCTGAACCCAACGTGGATGAAGTTGTAGTGACGCGGCTAATTCATCCGATGTCACAGCATGGGCAAAAGACGAGAGGCCTTGGTATAGGCCAAGGCGATCTCCGAGATGGATCATTCCTGAAGTCACCGCGCCTTCAAGTTTTGAGAAAACCAAAAACGAATACATCTTAAGAAGATTTGGATCAAGATCACGTTGTTCCATTAGAAGGTCCTTTGATCAGCGGCCATGTGTTCAACATCGCTCAGTTTGGTCAAGCCGAAAAAGTGTCCGTCACCGATTTGGAAAGACTCGAGACGACTGATGGACGCGTGAGCGATGACGAATCGCTCCCACTCCCAAGGTGTTGGAGCCAATCCCAAAATATGACCAATAAAGACGCTGTTGGTTCCAGCGTGAGCGACACACAAGATCTTCCGATCAGGGTTCTCGATATGCCAAACAGGTAGTTCTTGCGGACTTGCAGCAATTCCGCGGTCCTTAAGAAAAGAATCTGCGCCCCGGTGAATGCGCTGCACGAAATCTCGAACCGGTTCGCCATCGGTCAGCCCATCCCAACGCTTCTCTGCGACTCGACTGCGTTCTTCTCGATAAGCATCGTCGGCCTTCTGACGCGGAGTGCCGTGCCACAACGGGTTACGAATCTCTTCGAGCCAATCTTGAGTGACTTCCGGTCCGACAGTGATGTTGCGTTGAGCCAGAAGAGGTTTTGCCGTTTGTTGAGCACGAACAAGCGGAGAAACCCATATCTCATCAAAGAGCTCACCAGCGAGAGCTTGAGCAACGCACTGCGCCTGCTCGAATCCCAAGGCGGTCAAAGGTGGGTTGTCGACGTTGAGATCGTCGCGAATCCATTCCGGCTGCCCGTGACGAACAAGAACTATTTCCATGCAACCTATTGTGACACTTTCTCGCGTCTCAATCGGTGGTGTTGTGAGACGACTCCCAAGATTTATACATCTCGGAGTACACCCCAGGTGTCTCTACCAATTGGTTATGTGACCCGTCTTGAACGAGTACTCCTGTATCAAGGACTAACACTCGATCGGCACGAGCCGCCGTCGACAAACGATGTGCAATTGAGATCGTTGTTCGTCCGGTTGAGAGCTTGTCAAGCGCCCGAGTGAGTCGGACTTCTGTTGAAGCGTCAACCGAGGATGTCGCTTCATCCAAAATCAAGATGAATGGATTAACCAAGGATGCGCGAACCAACGCGACTAGTTGACGTTCCCCCGCCGATAGTTGTGACCCGCGTTGACCAACCAATGTTTCGAGTCCAGCAGGCAGAGATTCAAACCAATCTTGGAGATCAATGTTTGTAAAGGCATCAATGAGCTGCTGGTCGGACGCTTGGGGCATCACAAATCTCAAGTTTGCGGCGATGGTGTCAGAGAACAAGAAGGGTTCTTGTGGTACGACAACCACAATTTTGCGCAGAGATTCATTATCAATTCGTGTGAGAGAGACACCGCCAATTGATATGGCACCGCTTGTTGGATCGGAGAATCTCGCTAAGAGTCGTCCGAGAGTTGTTTTTCCCGAGCCAGTTTCTCCGACCACAGCGACTTGAGTTCCGAACGGAATGACACACGAGATATTTTTCAGTACGGGCACATTCTCAAGATCTGATTCACCATCGCGAGGGCGATATGAAAAAGTCAGGTGGTCAATCTTGATATCAAGATGCTGAGTGTTCACATCAATCGGAAAGATCGCAGCGGGTGGACCGACCGGAATCGCCAAAATGCCCAAAATACGCCGCATTCCGGAAACGGCGGTTTGCGTTTGGTCCAGAACTTCGGTGAGTTCGGCAATGGGTTCCAAAAACCGATACGTCAAAAAGATGAATCCAACGAGTGCACCAGCGGTGAGCCCTGAGCCCGAACCGCGCCACAGTCCCACGAAGACGACTGTTGAGACTGCGATAGCTCCAAAGATTTCCCCAGACGGAAAAAGAAGCGCTCCAATCAAAGTTGCCTTGGTCTGGGCGTCGCCGCGAGCTTTCGAAGACTTCTTTACTCGTAGACCAAAAATATGTCCAGCCGAGTATGCGTGCAAAGTTTCGGCGCCAGTGACCAATTCGGCGGTGGATCCGAGCAGATGTGAATTAGCTAAACGTGTGGCGTCATAGGCGGCGATGAGCCGTGATTGCACTCGACGAAGAACATAAACGAGTGGCGCAGAGATGAAGATGACGAGCAAAGCTAACGGCCAGTCATACACGAGCATCACACCTGCAACGATGATCATCAACGCCCCGTTGAGTAGATATGCCAATCCGCCCCACGAGAAAAACTGAGAAAGCGTCTCAACATCTGAAGTCACTCGCGATACAAGTGAACCTCGTTGTTCATCGTTATGGTCTTCCAGGCTCAACTGGTGAATATGTTGAAATAACTGAACACGAAGGTCATAGAGGGCGGATTCACTTCTTTGTCCTAATCGTGACACAGCTGTCCGTTGAGCAACGCTGGCGATGATGAGATAGATGGCTGCGCCAAAACACAATTTGATCACGAGTGAAATATCAACCGATTGTGCCGAGCCTTTTATTGAGCGGTGCAAACCGTGATCGATTGCTTGTTGAATCACAACAGGCACAACGACGCGACCACTTGCTCCGAGCATCGCCAACATAAGAGTGAATCCGATACCTTGACGCAAACTTGGAACTGCTCGCACCCCCTGATTGAGCGTTTCAATGGCACCGGCGACCTGAGGATTCGTCATAGCTTCTCCTCAGGATCGGCGGGCGACTCGTATGCCTGCATCAAACCTCGGTACGCCACATTTTGCACCAGTAACTCGATATGTGTGGCAGGTCCGTAGATCACACCTTGATCGAAGAACATGATCTGATCGGCCATTGCGATCAGAGAGGGTCGTGATGCGACGGCGATCACGGTTGAGTCAGGCAACCTCAACTTGATGCTCTGTAAAACTTTGGCTTCCGTATTTGGGTTGCTTCATCCAGAATAAGGATTGCCGGATTCCTAAGAATCGCACGCGCAATTGCAATTCGTTGCCGTTGTCCGCCTGACAGGCCAACTCCTCGCTCACCAATAATGGTGTCAACACCTTGAGGTAGTTCGTGAACAAAATCAGCTTCAGCAATTTCTAAAGCCCAACGGAGATCGTCGTCTGAAAATTCACGTCCCATGCAGACGTTGTCTCGCACAGATGTTCCAAAAAGAAAAGGTTCTTGAAAGACAAAACTGGTGAGCCGACTAGGACCAGAAATTGAACCAGACAAAATTGGTGTGATGCCTGCTAGAGATTGGACAAAGGTCGACTTCCCGCAACCGGTGTAGCCCACAATTGCGGTGATTGATTGTGGAGCAAATGAAGCGGAAACGTTTTCAAAGAGAATGTTGTTCACGTCATAGCCGATTGA
>JBEDJE010000178.1:0-6449 GCA_041172985.1 Actinomycetota bacterium | reverse complement strand
GTACCACGCTGTGAGGCGTGCAAGAGAGGTTGTCTTGATGACACCATGGCCGAATCGTTTGACTTGCGATGGGCCAGATTCAATTCGTTGCAGTTCGACCGCACGTGGACGTGATTGGCCATTGTTATATGCGGCGTGCTTGCGAACTTCAAGAGGGGGAAGTTGCTGTGCATTGGACTGAGCCGCCACCGGGGTCGGTGCACGGTTCAATCGGGGCACCGGTTGCTTGTGACAGAGTTTCAAGGTCGGCGAGTGTGGCGTTGAAGGTCAAGCCGATAAATCTGATCTCGCCACGATGAGTGACGTGTACATGGTGGTCGGGGTCGGTGCCACGCATGTACAGCGCGTCTTCGGTACGAGCCGAGCGCACCATGCCAAAGTTCGTTAAGTAGGTTTCCATGACATCGAGGTCGGGACCCTGAAAGCGGGGGAAGGCGACATCGGAGACTTTGATGATCGGATTGCTCATAGATGAGATAGTACGACATCAAACTATTTCTTGGCAACAGGTAATTGGGCAATTAGGGTGACGGCATGGGCGTAGAAAACCTGATTGATGAGACCATTCGCACCTGGTCGGACGAAAGACCTGATCTTGACTTTGCATCGATGGAGTTGTCACTGAAGTTGAACTCGATCGTGCGGGCAGTGAGCGATGAACTGGCTCGCCAGCTCGAGGACCTAGGAATCAACTTGGGGGAGTTTGACGTGTTGGCCACGTTGCGTCGGCATGGACGTGGAGCAAAGTTGACACCGAAAGAGATTTCGGCCGCAACTTTTGTGACACCCAGTGGTTTAACGAATCGGTTGGCGCGTTTAGAGAAGATGGGGCTGATCAGTCGGCAGGCCGACCCACGTGACGGTCGCGGTGCACTGATCAAGATCACAACCGCTGGCAAGCGAGTTGCTGATCGTGGAATAGAGATTGTTGTATCGACTCAAGATCGTTATATGAATGAGTTGTCGGAACAAATGAAAAAGGGTCTTGATCAGTCAATGACTCGACTGCTTAAGACCCTTGAAGTCGGTGGATCTCTTTAAGGTTTATGCCCGCATCCTTCATGGCTAATCGACCTTCGAGGCCGATTGGGGGGAGGACCGTCGGGTGACCCGCCCAAACTTGCACATCATCACCCGTTCGACCGTCTGGACCCTCAGCGATCAATTCGACAATGAGACCCGCCACGTCATCGGCCTGCATGGTGCCCGACGGCAATGGTCGGTCGCCTAGCACACTCAAAAACATCGGCGTGATTGTCGCGCCCATACCAAATGAGTTCACGCGAATCTTGTGTGGTGCCAGATCTCGGGCCCAGGCATTGGTGATTCCTTTGATGCCCCATTTTGATGAGTCGTAAATATCAAAGTTCTTGCTGCCCACCGGTGGACGTTGCACGTCTTTCCACGGGCACTCTTGGGCGTGAGTGTGATCTAGGTGCTCAGGCCAACCACACGTATGTATATGGTCGGTCGTGATGTTCACGATGTCGCCACCGGTTGCGAGCATGTGGGGAATGGCGGCTCGACCTGCGAGGTAAACGCCCCTCAAGTTGACATTGATGACATCATCAAAATCTTGAATCGCGCGATCATACGAATCTTTCCTCGGTTGCGTGGGGCGAACGATGCCAGCGTTGCTCACGACAATGTCGATACCACCCATTGCAATTGCAGCATTGTCGACAAAACTTTTGATCTGCATGGGCTGACTGACATCGGCGACCTCGGCATAAACAATGTCCGTCCACTGCCGTAGCTCTTCGCCAACTTCAATCACGCGCGGATCTATGTCGCAGATACCGACAGATGTTCCGGCTTGCGCAAGGGACTTTGCTACTGCATATCCGAGCCCATTGGCGGCGCCAGTGATGATTGCTTTTCGTTGCACAAGTGGATTGACCATACTTTTGAGATTAGTTTGGATACGTGGTTGTCAAATCAAAAACACCTGCGAAATCGAAGGCCCCGGCGAAACCTGAAAAACGCACTTATGTTCGTCGGGCTGATATTGAAGAGCGGCTCGTTGACACAGCACTCCGCCTTTTGCTCACTCGCGACCCCGAATCATTGACGATTCGCGAAATTGCGGCACAGGCAAAAACTCATCACCGCTACATCCCCGATTACTTCGGAGGTAAAGGCCCACTTTTTGTTGAAGTCTTTCCGCGTGCGAGCGCATCCATTGTTGGCATCGTTGAGGAAGGAACTTTCAAAACTTTTCCGAGTCCTGAACTGGTCCGCATGATCCGACTCGTGAGTTGGTTGGCGGTCAACGAACCGAAATGGTTTAAAACTCGTAAAAACGGAAGGGTTCTTGAATCTGTTTCTGCGTACTACCAAAATACGTATGGGCTGAATGACGCCAATGCTCGTCATATGGCGCAAAAGTTAGTGGCCGCAGTTGTCGTGTCAGTGTTGTATCCAGAGATCGTCGGTTTCAATCGTGATCAAACGAAAGAATTTTTGGAAAGCGACCGAGCCATTGCGCTTTTTCTTGTGAGTCAACAGAAGGCTGCGAAGTCAAAGAAATAGTCACTCGTTATCTAAATAGTCGTTGGGCCGTGAAAGATGTCGCCGTTATTGAAAATGGCGACTCGGGCTGGACACGGCAGATCAACAATTAAATTGTCGGTCAACGTGATGAAGCGCGATGACCAACCTTCGGGCATGCGTCGTGGTCTGATTTCGCTGCGTCGTTGATGCAGATGAGATTCGACGGCTTGTGGTAACAGAGTTGTACCGCCAACAAAATCATCGTTGGTATCAATGACTTCGAGAGTTCTGCCCGCGGCAAAGAAGACGCGATGACTTTTGTATACGGGCAAGACGGTGACACCCTCAAAACCTTTTTCGGGTCGACCAGGGCGTGCAACTAACGCAAAAGTGTGTTCGCCGATGTCAGTTGTCTCGACTGGGCCATCGACTTCGGCGTTCGGTGGACGGCGAAAGAATGCTGCATCGTGCTGACTGCGACCGACTCCAGATTTCCGAAAGCCCTACCCATCGGGGACGACGAGGTCTGCGTACTCCTCAGGTGAAATTGGTTGAGTAGTGAGCCAGACACCAAAAGTTGCATCATCCATGACTTCGCCGTAGAACTCACAACCACCAAGACTCCAATTTGCTGTCCAACTATGGTCGCCGCCGATCAGCTTCTGTAATTCGTCTGCGTGCATAGTGAATTCTTTCTACAACCGCATGTAGTTCAGTAGCAATTGGGCGATTTCGGGGCCGTGGGTGTCTTGCAAGAAGTGGCGCGCCCCCACAATTTCATCAAAAGTTGAATGGGGAATCAGCGACGACCACTTGCGACCCCATTCGGTCACGAAGACGGGGTCTTCGGTGCCCCACATGAAGTGAACGGGGACCTCGAGGGCATTGATGGTCGCAAAGTTCTGCTCTTGATTGGTCGCATCGCCAGAAATCATGTCATGGAATGGGATACTCATCGGGAAACGGTAGGGACCAGAGTGTCCCTCGCGACCTAACCCAGCGAACGGGGCATCGTAAGCATGCTGAACTTCGCCGGCTTCACCTTCGTACACAGGGGTCTCGCCTTGTAACGCTTTGAAAACTGAATCCTGTGGAGTGATGCGCGCAGTTGCCATGGCCATCAGTCCACCGAGAGAAAACTTTTCTGGAACATTCGCTTCGAATAATCCACCGGGTGACCATTGCTGAATCCACTGTTGAATGCCTGGCGTGTATTCGTAGCCATCGTGATGGAGCCATGTATTCATAATGCAGACCCGTGAAAATCTTTCGGGCATGCGTGCAACTTGTGCGAGACCGATTGGTCCGCCCCAATCTTGAACCATGATGGTGACATTGCGAAGATCAAGTTGTTCGATGAACTGCTTCATGTTCTTGGTGTGTCGCGCGATGTTGTACCAACTCGTGTCAACAACTTTGTCTGATCGACCGAATCCAATGTGATCAGGAGCAATGCAACGGTAACCATGCGCAACTAATTCTTTGATGATTGTTCGATACAGAAACGACCATGTCGGCATGCCATGCATCATCAAAACAATCGGTCCATCGGCCGGACCTTCATCGATGTAGTGCATGCGCAATCCGGCAACGTCATCGTCGTTGATATCGAGGTAACGCGGCTGAAAATCAAAGCCCTTCAACTCGGCAAAGTTGGTGTCGGGAGTGCGTAAAAAAGGTGCAGATGTCATGATTTTATTATTCCTCGTCGTTCGGCTGATTGTTTATTAGAAGTTGTTCGACTTCGCCGAGTAATCGAGAAGATTGACCAGTAATCGGCGACTTTGACTGATCGGTGTGTCGTTCTTCGAATACTCGCTTGATTCCTTCGCGCCACGACACTTTGCATGGTCCGGTAATTGATAGACGCTTACTCACATCGGCGATTGAGCCCCGCAAGCTATTGGCGATTTCAACGACTCGTACGTCGGGCGTGCGTCCAGTGAGTTCGCCCATGTACGTGCACCACTCATGAACGGATGGTGTCTCATCGCCACCCCAGTTGACAATCGTTGCTGGCACGCTCGCGGCATCAAGAAGTGATTCAACTTGGTTGTTGATGTCATCTTGGTGAATCAGGCTGTAGCGACATGGGTCCCAACGCGTGACAACGGGCTTATCGGCCAAGACCCAATCGAGGTGATACGCGGGCAGACCGCCATTTGGGCCATATGACGCGTTCATGCGGGCAATGGTGACAGGAAGGTTGTAGGCACGGGCGCAATAGCGGGCAACAGCCTCTTCAGCGATCTTTGAAATCGAATAGGTGGGGGACATGATGTAGTTGACATCGCCCAGCGGATCGTTCTCATTGAAAGCGTGAAGTGCATCATCAACTGGCTTGTAAACAGAGTGCGTCGACATAACGAGGGCCGCCTTGGCCTTTCGGCAGTGCTGCAAAAGCAAACCGGTTCCTTCGGCGTTGATCGTGATGGCGTGGTTGTAATCAAGTCCCTCGGTTTTGAATGCTGCAAGGTGGATCACATAATCAAAATCATCCGGAAGCGATGAGTAGTCACCGGACGACAAGTCAATTGATCGGGTCGTCACACCGAGAGTCTCAAGCTGTTCGCGTGATCCGGGTTGATTGAACCTGGCGACTCCCCAGACATCGTTGTGTGGAGCAAGAAACTGAACGAGGGGGAGACCAATCTGCCCGGATGGACCAGTCACGAGGATCTTTTTGTCACTCAACATCTGTATCAGTCAACCACAATTTGATAGAGGTGCCGTTGTCTTATTTGCTGGTGTGATGATGTCTGTTGGGACGCTCGTCGCTGGCTCGTAGTTGATTCACTGACGTCGCCCACATACCCCAGTTTTGAATCATGTTGGTGGTGTGGGCTCAGTCAACGTTCATCACCCACGACTAGCTGCGCATCCCAACACCGACGTTGAAATACGCCCTTTCTTGGGGTAAACAGAAACCATGGCTGAGAAAGTGACCGGACCGGCTTCGTATTTTCCTTCAATCGAAAAGAAGTACGGCAAGCCCATTGAGCATTGGATGAAAGAGCTCAAGAAGGTGTCCAAACTGACCCACATGGAGCAAGTGGCACATCTCAAAGACAAGTTTGAAATGGGACATGGTCACGCCAACGCGATCGTTGCGGTTTTCCGTAAAGAAATGTGACTAGGGTTTGGATGTGACCACTTCGCTTTCTGACCACGATGCCATTCGCCAAGTTGTAGCAAGATACGCACGCGGTGTTGACCGCCTTGATGCCGATGTGATGAAGTCGGCCTACTGGCCAGAGGCAACCGACGACCATGGAGTGTTCGTCGGCAACGCAATGGTTTTTTGTGAACGCGTCGTTGAGACACACAAGCGATTTGCCGGCACGATGCATTGCAACATGAACCACGCCATTGAGGTGAATGGCGATCAGGCTTCAGGCGAGATCTATAACGTTACGTATCTCTTTCGCGTTGAAGGTGATGTTCATTACATTGACACTTGGTTTGGGCGTTACCTCGACCAATACGAGAAGCGCTCCGGTGAATGGCGCATTATCGAGCGAATTTGTGTTCACGAGAACACCATGAGCCAAGTTGTTGACGCCCATATGCCGATCGATGCGGCAAAGTTTCGCAATGGAAGTGCCGACCGTGGCACAAACACCCCACTCGGGCATTGATCTACGGGTGTCGTGCGATGGTGTCAAGAATGTGGGCGACGCGGATTGAATCTGCGCTCGAAACTATCCAGCCTTGATCACCATCAATGACTCGACTGACATTCTCGACCATTTCCACAAATGCATTCGTGACTGCGAACTCTTCAACCTCATCGTTGACTCGCAGAGAACATGCCTCATTCCATGTTGTGAACGACTCGCCAACTTCGGTACTGATCTGACCGAGTGACCCCCGAACAATGAATTGTTGTTGGCTGGCTAACGCAAAAGAACTCACTGCGTGGGCAGTAACTGAATTATTGATGCGCACTGAAACAT
>JBEDJE010000177.1:0-3463 GCA_041172985.1 Actinomycetota bacterium | reverse complement strand
GGCTGGTCGAGAGCGACCCGCTTCGCGAAAAGTGTCGGCGGCTAAAGCAAAGACCTCATCTGGTGGTCCCGTTGCCAAAGGTCGCAACCCCGGACCTTCAAGTCGCGGGCCACGCGTCGTTGATGCTCGTGGCGCAGCACGTACAGGTCCGGTGCAAGCCGGACCCGATAAGCCCGGTCCGGTTAAACCTGGACGCGGTTCGGGTCGAGGTTCTGGACGCGCGACAGGTGACAAAGATGACGATCTCGGTGGCACGCAGATTGAAGGTCGCCAAGCAGTTCGTGAATTACTGATTGCTGGTCGTCGTCGAACATTTGAAGTGTGGATCGCTGGCGATCTTGATGAAAGTGATGTTGTTGAAGACATCAAACAACTCGCGCGTGCCAACCGCGTTCCAGTGATTGAAGTGAGTCGTAAGAAGCTTGATTACACAGCGCGTAGCGAGGCTCCGCAAGGAGTACTTGCGCATGCCGAGGCGTTGCCGTCTGTACCGATTGATGCACTGCTTCGACGTCGACCTGGCAAGGCACCGTTCTTAGTTGCTGTTGATGGTGTCACCGATCCGGGCAACTTGGGTGCGTTGTTGCGTTGTTGTGATGGTGCTGGTGTTGACGGTGTGATTTTGCCGCGGCACCGCAGTGTGCACATCACTCCAACTGTGGCCAAGACATCTGTCGGTGCGATCGAATATGTGCCGATGGCTGTGGTGGGTGGTTTGCCCACAACTTTGGCCCGTATGCGCGAACTTGGTATCTGGGTCGTAGGTCTTGATGATGCGGCCGATAAGTCGCTCTTCGAACTAGGTGATTTGGCGACCGAGGGCATTTGCTTGGTCATGGGCGCCGAAGGAACTGGGCTATCTCGCCTGGTTCGAGAGCGTTGCGACCTGATCGTGAGTATTCCGATGAAGGGTCGCCTGAGTTCACTGAATGTTTCTGTGGCAGCTTCGCTTGCCACATATGAAGTCGCCCGTCATCGTCGCTAGCCTGCAGGCGTTGCGTCAGCGACACGCCGGGTTAGCTCAGTGGTAGAGCAACCGCCTTGTAAGTGGTAGGTCGTGGGTTCAATCCCCACACCCGGCTCCAACTGTGTTGCCGAGTCAGCGTAAAACTTCGCGGATTCGCGCGACGAGCACGTTGAATGCGGCGTCGTTTTGGCCGCCCTCCGGAAAAATCACGTCGGCAAAGCGCTTGCTTGGTTCGACGAAGAATTCGTGACTCGGTCGAACTGTGGCCAAATACTGAGCAATCACGCTGTCGTGTGTGCGCCCACGATCGGTGATATCTCGTTGCAGTCGTCGAGTGAGGCGAATATCGGCAGGCGTGTCAACAAAAATTTTCAGATCGAATAAAGCGCGGAGCGCGGGATCGATCAAAGCCAAAATGCCTTCAAACACCACGATCTTGGTCGGGTGAACGACTTCAACTTCTTTGGAACGATTGTGATCGGCGTAGTCGTACACCGGGACTTTGATGGTCTGGCCCGCGATGAGATCGGTGAGTTGTTCGATCATGAGGGGCCACTCAAAGGCGTCAGGATGGTCGTAATTGGCGGCCGCTCTGACCTCAAAAGCTTCATGAGTGCGATCGATGTAATAGGCGTCCTGGCGAATCAGGGCCAAATTGTCTGAACCAATGACGTCGACCAGTCGTTCGGCAACGGTCGTCTTACCCGAACACGTACCTCCGGCAACGCCGATAACAAAGGGTTTGGTGGCATTTTCCCTGCTCATGCACAGTGGAGAGTAGTCGCTGGCGGCTCTTATAGCACCCTTGTCGTCGAGAAATGGTTTCTGTCGGTGCTTGTATTGGGGCACCTCCAACGGGCAGGCTTAGGGCATGTCCTTAAGCGAACGTGAACAAGCAATCCTTGATTTTGAACGAGGCTGGTGGACCGAAGATGGTGTCAAAGACCTGATGTTGCGCGAGCGCTTCAGTTGTTCGGCTGACGATTACTACAACGAATTGAACAGACTGCTGGATACCGCCGAGGCATTGGCGTACGATCCTCTTGTTGTCCGCCGCTTACAAAGAGCTCGCGAGCGACGTCGTCGTATGCGTCTAGATGGCGCTTCTGAGTCCGAAGGGTTGCAAGCATGAACACAGAAGATGCCAACGAATCAGCGGGTCGTAGTGGCTCAAATGGAGTCAGTGTTTCGACAACGCTCAGCGTGATCGTCGCGGCCATTGCCGTGTTGCTCGGATTCTTAATCTTGCGCGATGTCAATCGCGATCGTGATACCACGTCTGCACCTGTAGGCACCGAAACGACAGTTGTTGATCCAACTGCTGAGTCGACTGTTGCCCCTACCGACACAACGACTCTTCCTCGCAGTGGCTTTAAGGTCATGGTTGCTAACGCATCAGGGATTACTGGTTCGGCTGGACAGATGTCAACTGCGTTGCAGTCAGAGCAGTTCATCGTGACTCAACCCATTAATGCCGACGTCACCATTGGCAAGCAAAGTGTCACCGTGGTGTACTACGTGCCCGGTTACGAAAGTGGCGCAACTGCTGTTGCTGAAATTTTGGGCGGATTGCAAATTCAACCCGTCGCCACACCTGCACCTGTTGAAGGTGGTTCACTCGGCGAAGCGCAAGTCTTGATCATGTTGGGTACCGACCTCGCCGGCAAGTTGTTGCCTGGTGCGTTACCAACAGCGCCAGTCGAGGCCGAGACAACAACCGTTGCACCAGCCTGATTTAGTGCGGCGAATATTGCCGCAGTAAATCAAGAGCAGCGTGCTCAATGCACCACAGCGGTTCATTCATTGCTTTGTCGTAACCGAACATTTCGGTGAGCGAAATCAACGGTTTTGGACGTACGAATTCGTTGTCGAGTTCTGTATCAAATTCGTATGAGCCAACAATGGCTGCAACTGGTGTCTGCAAATGTTGGCAATTGTCAATGATGCCACCGACAACTTTTCCTTCGTAACTGGTGTGATCTAGCTGGCCTTCGCCTGTGATCACAAGATCGGCATTTTTGATGCGATCAGTGAGATTGAGTTCGTCAGCCACCATGTCAAAGCCAGGAATCAACTTGCCACCTAGCGCAACAAGCCCACCTGCTAAGCCGCCGGCTGCACCGCCGCCTTCAATCTGTGAAACATCAACACCACAGTTCTCGCGATACATCTGCACTAATCGTTCAAGACGTCCAGTGAGCAAACGCACCTGACTTGGTGTCGCTCCTTTTTGTGGACCGAAAACTTTTGCTGCATCAACAAAACGTGTGGTGACATCGCAGGCCACTAAAAACTCGACTGCTTTCAACCGAGCGGGCGCGTGAATGGCGCGCACGGCACCAAGTCCACCATCGGTTGTGGCAGAACCACCAAGACACACGATGATTCGTTCGGCACCAAGATCTAGGGCTTTGTCGATGAGTTCGCCGGTGCCAGTCGTCGATGCGGCAACGGCATCGTTGAGTGCGGCACCACCGACTAGAGAGAGTCCAGAGG
>JBEDJE010000176.1:0-3497 GCA_041172985.1 Actinomycetota bacterium | reverse complement strand
TCACGATTCAAATACTTGGGTCGAGCGAACGCAATGTGCACAGCGATGTCGTGAGCGAGTTCAACTGAACCGCCTTCGATTTCGACGAGCACAGCATTGACTCCACGTCCACCTTGGATGTGCTGGTAGCTGTCGACGATGTTGCCAGCAGCAGCTTCGATACGAACAACTTCACCGAGTTCAATCTTCTCTTTGAGAACAATCTTGAGGTCATCAAGAATTGTTGCCCGCTCAGCAACAGCTGCTTCGCCCTTTGCCGCAACAAGTTCGGCCAAAGCCTGAGCTTCACCCTTGAACTGATCGCTACCGGCAACGAAGTCAGTTTCTGACTTGAGCTTGACGATGGCACCAACATTGTTGGCAACAACGAGAGCAACGACGCCTTGGTTGTTGTCGCGGTCATCGCGCTTTGCTGATGCAGCTAAGCCCTTTTCGCGCAACCACTGCTTGGCCTCTTCAATGTCGCCATTGTTATTTTCGAGGGCCTTCTTGCAATCCATCATGCCGGCGCCAGTGGACTGGCGCAGACTCTGAACATCTTTGGCTGTAAACGACATTTCTCAGGCCTCCGGGGAAGAAACGGCAGGGGCTTCAACTGATGCATCGGCAACAGGTGCTTTTGTCGCAGCAAGACGAGCTTCGCGCTCGGCTTGTGCAGCAGCAGCCTGCGTACGAGCAGTTGCTTGATTGGCAGCGAACTCGGCCTTTTCGGCGTCGCTCTTTTCGGGGGCAACCAAACCAGGATTGCGCTTCGATGCGATGTAACGACCTTCGATAACTGCTTCAGCAATCATCTTTGACATCAATTCGTTGGCACGAATTGCGTCGTCGTTACCCGGAATCGGGAACGTAATGAGATCGGGATCGACGTTGGTGTCAACGATGCCGACGATCGGAATACCAAGCTTGTTCGCTTCGGTCACGCCGATGTGCTCTTTCTTGGTGTCAATGATGAAGACACACTGCGGGCGCTTGGTCATGTGGCGAATACCGCTGAGGTTCTTCTGCAACTTAGCCAATTCGCGGCTCTTCAAAAGAGCTTCTTTCTTCGGCATCAAAGCGAAATCGCCGGTCTCTTGGAGACGCTCGAGTTCGAGCATCTTCTGCACGCGCTTGTGAATCGTTTCGAAGTTAGTGAGCATTCCACCCAACCAACGTTCGTTGATGTACGGCATGCCGCACTTTTCGGCGAAGCCAGCAATCGGATCTTGTGCTTGCTGCTTGGTACCGATGAACAGAACCGAACCGCCACCGGCGACCAAGTCACGCACGAATGCGTAAGCGGTCTCGATGCGCTCGAGGGTCTGCTGCAAGTCGATGATGTAAATGTCGTTGCGCTCACCAAAGATGAAGCGACGCATCTTGGGGTTCCAACGACGGGTTTGGTGGCCGAAATGAACTCGGGCTTCCAAAAGTTGACGCATCGTGACGATGGCCATAGCACTGTCCTCCTGATTCTGCGGTTAGGGGCACGGGACCTCGCATCACAAAGTGACGACCGCAGGATGAGGACCATGCGTTGTGGTTTTCTGCAAGAACTTGTTTCTTGCGTGTCGAAGACTAGCGGGGCTTTGCCCGAATCTGCCATCTCACCTGCCAAAAGAGGCCGGACAAGTCAGACCAATCTGAGCTCGCCGGGCGCCAAAACCCGAGTACGGAATGAGTCGCACACGAGGACGGCGCCGGCCTAAATACGCAGTGGGGTCAACGTAGCGAGCCGACTTACCTTCTCGAATGGATCGCATACTGAGATGAATGAGTCCGTTGGATACACCAATCCGCTCCCCGACCTGCACATTTCGCCCCGACACGATGTTTGCATCGATCACGAGACCGCCCACGGTGATCAGCACTTCTGGACCGTATCCCGTGCCAGGACTTGGATCGATCGTGAAGTACCCCTGGTCGACCACGGTTCCGGCAAATGTGATGCGACCCGCAATTGGCGCAAGCACCGATTGGCCGACCGACTGCGCAAAATCGATCGTCCGACGCCCCGCGCAATACTCGCACGGAGGTTCGACATACGGAAATGCCACCGGCGTCTGAACGGGGGCGAGCAAACATTGAACCGACAGAAGTAAAGAAAAAACAATCACCGAACATTGTGCGCAATGATCGGTTGTTAACGGAGATTGCGGGCGCGGCCCTAAACGCCAGCTGCCGACATTCGAGCGCGCAGCATGATGATTGCCTTCGAGTGAATTTGCGACACTCGACTTTCGGTGACGCCAAGCACCGAACCAATTTCGGCCAAGGTCATTCCTTCGTCGTAATACAAGGCGACCACAGTGCGTTCGCGCTCGGGTAAACCGCGAATTTCAGAACGCATCGTTTGCCGCAATTCTTGATCTTCAACAATTGCGTCTGGGCCCTGATCGGGCGACGCCGGCAGTTGTCGTTGCTCACCATCGCTACCACCGACAACATGATCAAGTGGGCCAACGTTTGCTACTGAAATGGTTGACAACCACTTATGCAGTTCATCGGTATCAATTCCGAGTTCGGCACATATCTCTTCATCTGTTGGGGCGCGTTTGAATTCGTTACCTAATTTGGCAACTGCAGTTTCAATTTGGCGCGAACGTGAACGTACCGAACGAGGCACCCAATCAAGAGCACGCAATCCATCAAGAATTGCACCTTTAATTCGCGGCACCGCGAAAGTTTCAAATTTGAATCCGAGGCTCGGATCAAATCGATCAACCGCATCCATCAAGCCGAAGACACCAGTGCCGTTCAGTTCGCCTGTATCAATACCTGCAGGTAAACCAGCGGCAACACGACCAGCGACGAACTTGACGAGTGGCGAATAGTGCACAATCAATTGGTCGCGAGCCGACTCATCGCGTTCTTCGACCCAGCGCACCCACGCGCGTTCAATCGCCGGGGTTGTACGCGACGGTTTCTCTACTGGGGCATCCAGATTGTCGGAGTTTTTTTCAGGCTCGGTCATGGTGATAAAGATGCTTCATGGTCGGGCCTTCAGGCCCGAGGATGAGTACTTGTATACACCGACCGTAGACGCTCTTTACTGACGTGCGTGTATCGCTGAGTCGTGGCGACGTCACTGTGGCCCAAAAGTTCTTGTACCGACCGCAAATCGGCCCCGCCGTCCAGCAAATGCGTGGCATATGTATGGCGCAACGCATGGGGATGCGTGGGGTTGATCGAGCGTTCATCCAGGACACGACGAACATCGCGGGTGCCGAGGCGCTTGCCATGGGCATTCAAGAACAGCGCAACCCCAGATTCGTCCCCGACAACCTCGAGGCGCGATTTCAACCAGTCACGAATGGTCTCGACTGCGGCAAGTGACATCGGGACTCGGCGCTCTTTGCCGCCCTTGCCCCACACCGTGACAACACTTCGCTTGAGGTCGACACTGTCGATATCAAGATTGCAGAGCTCGCTCACGCGCAATCCGCTTCCGTACAGAACTTCGAGCAATGCATCATTGCGGCGGCGGCGCCACACGGGTTCGCTTTCGTCAATGT
>JBEDJE010000175.1:0-3504 GCA_041172985.1 Actinomycetota bacterium | reverse complement strand
CCGGCAGCAACACCTTGTTCTTCAGCATTAGCGACATACAACGCAAGCATCCATGCAGCCGGCGCGTTGATGGTCATCGACGTATTCATTTGCCCTGGCGGAATTCCGTCAAGCAATGTGCGCATATGACCGAGATGAGCAACTGGTACGCCAACCTTGCCGACTTCTCCGACAGCCATCAGTGAGTCGGGGTCGTATCCAGTTTGGGTGGGAAGGTCGAAAGCGATGGACAATCCGGTTTGGCCCTTGGCTAAGTTGGTGCGGTAGAGCTCGTTCGAAGCTTTTGCGGTCGAATGCCCCGAGTAGGTGCGCATCAACCACGGTTCGTCGCGACGGATTGCCTTGTCTGCTGATTCAGCCATAGTTCGTAGTCTGTCGGGCTAGTCGCGATTTTGCGCCCGCGCGAGCAAAGCTAAATAGTCCGATCGGGGAATATCGATTGCACCCATCGATTCAAGGTGTGGCGTGGTCCACTGCACATCAAAGAGTGCGATGCCAGTGGCGTCAAGAAGGGCAACCAGGGCGACCAGAGCGGCCTTGGATGCATCGGTTTGGGTGTGGAACATGCTTTCGCCAGCAAAGAGCTTTCCGACCCGCACGCCATAGACGCCACCGACGAGGTCGTCGCCCGAAAACACCTCAACACTGTGGGCCCAACCCATGGCATGTAGATACGAATATGCCCGAATGAAGTCAACGTTGATCCATCCGTGTGGACGACGAGGATCACCACACGCTTTCATGACCTGAGCGAAGCATGAATCAACACGAATAGAGAATCGCTTGAGATGTTTTTGTAACGACCGCGAAATCTGAAGCCCATCAATCGGAATGATTCCGCGCGTCGCTGGCGACCACCAACCGATCTCTTTGCCATTCATCGGCATGGGAAATAACCCATGCGAATAAGCATTGATCAATGTTGCTGGTTCAAGATCGGCACCGATGGCAACGAGGTCGTCGTCGCCCATAGGGACCGTACTGAAATCGTATTGCGATTCTGGAAACGCAATTTGTGGGCGAGTCAACGCGCTGATGTTGTCGGGCGTTAACACCCAGGGCATCACATCAGCGGCTCGCACATCAGTAACTGTAGAAGCCAGCCTTCGACTTGCGACCTAATTGGCCAGCAGCGACCATGCGGCGCAGTGTGGGCATGGCGGCATAGTTGGGGTCGCGGAACTCGTTGTACAGCGCATCAAGGATTGACAACGAAGTATCGAGGCCGACGAGGTCGAGCAATGCAAACGGTCCCATGGGGAAGTTGCAGCCACCCTTCATGGCGGTGTCGATGTCTTCCATATTTGCGGTGCCCTGTTCAAGCATGCGAATGGCGTTGTTGAGATATGGGAAGAGCAGCGCGTTCACAATGAAGCCAGCGCGATCTTTTACCTGTACTGGCTGCTTGCCACACGTAGTGGCAAAAGCAGTAGCGGTTTCAATTGTTTCATCGCTTGCCGACAATGGGCGCACGATTTCAACGAGCGGCATCGCGGTGGCGGGGTTAAAGAAGTGAATGCCACATACCAACGCGGGACGTGAGGTGCACATTGCGAGTTCAATCACGGGAAGAGTTGATGTGTTGGTTGCAATGATTGCAGTTGGCTTCACAATGCGATCGAGTTCGGTGAACAAAGACTTCTTCGTGTCGAGGTCTTCAACAACGCTTTCGATAACGAGATCGCAATCGGCGAGAGCGCTGAGTTCAGACACTGCGGTGATGCGTCCGAGAATCGCGGCCTTGTCGTCTTCGGTGAGACGGCCCTTCTCAACTTGCTTGGTGAGTCCCTTGGCAACTGATGCAACCATGGCATCAGCGGTGGCCTGACTACGTGAGCGCACGATGACGTTCATTCCGCCACGTGCAATGACTTCGGCAAGACCCGAACCCATGATTCCTGAACCGACAACTCCAACAGTCTGAATAGCCATGTGATTACTCCTGAGATGGGCCAAATGGCCAAGACAACGAAGTGAGCATAGTTACCAATTGGTAACTATCGCAAAGCCAAGCGTTTACCTGGGGCAAGTACTCTCTAGCCGTGACTCCAACGCCCGCAGCAATTGCTGAACTTCTTGACCACCCCGATCGTCTCATTGAATTGTTCGCAGTTCACAACTTTCGTGATGTCGGGGGTTACCCGACAGTCGACGGACGTCGCACTGTTTGGCGCAAGGTGTTTCGCGCTGACGGCCTGTATCGATTGACCCCCGAAGATGTTGAAGCGTTGCGACCGTTCGCATTACGCACAGTGATTGATCTGCGGACCACCGAAGAGTTGTCCGAGCGTGGCACGTTTCCGGTTGACCAATACGACGTTGAGTTTCACCACTTGTCGATTATTGATCGCACCTGGGATATGAACGAAGCTCACGACTGGAAAGGTGAGCAGGCCGAATTTCTACGTGAGAAGTATCACCTGATGTTGCAACAGGGCGGCCACTTGTTGGGTGAGGCCTTGCGCATCTTGAGCGACCAAGACAATGGCCCAGTGGTTTTTCATTGTGCCGCCGGAAAAGATCGCACTGGCTTGTTAGCGGCGTTACTGCTGTCGGGCCTCGGAGTGCCCGATGAGATTGTGTATGCCGACTATGCGATGAGCGAACTTGCTGGTGAAAAGACTCGCGAATGGGCCAAGGTTGTGTCGCCCGAATTTGCTGAGCGTTTTGCCACCATGCCACCAGTGTTGATGTCGGCCCACCCCGATTCGATCAAGGGACTTTTGGCTGACATTCGTGAAACCCACGGAACGATTCGCGACTACTGCTTGACCATCGGAGTTGAAGCCCATCATTGGGACGCTCTCGAAGATCATTTGCTCGAAACGCTCTAAAGCGACCGAGTCAACCGTTGCCACGGCGTACGCTCGTGACATGACCGGAATTATTGCACTGCAAGGCGGAGGCGCATTTAGCCTTCATGACGAACTTGACGCACGTTTGTTGAAAGAAGTGAAAGCGAAGAAGGTTGTCGTTCTGCCAACCGCAGATGCATTCGAACGTCCAGAGGTACTTGTGAGTGCTGCCAATGCGTGGGCCTCACGATTGGGTGTTGAGGTTGAAGCTTTGATGGTGATGCGCCGTAACGAAGCAGAGGATAAAGACGCCATCAAAATCGTTCGCAAGGCCGATGCGGTGTGGTTTGTTGGAGACAACCCGATTCACATGCGCAGTGTTTTGAAAGACACTCCAGTGTGGGAAGCAGTGCAACACGTGTTGAAAGAGGGCGGCTTGGTCGTTGGTGTGGGTGCATCGGCATCGGCCTTTTGTGATCCGATGATCGACCCTCGTGGTGGAGCGCTTGCTCTTGGCCTCGGATTATTGACCGGTATGGCAATCGTGGCTCAATCTGAAACCGTCACGGTTGATCGCCATGCACGTGCTACGAAGCTCGCCAATGTTCCATTGGTGTTCTTGCCGTCGTCGTCGGCTTTGATTCGCCGTGGTCATGACTGGGAAGAAGTTGGACCCAACGAAAAAGTTGGTCAACTACCGACGTAATCA
>JBEDJE010000174.1:0-3504 GCA_041172985.1 Actinomycetota bacterium | reverse complement strand
ACGTTGATCTTTGTCGTTGACCTCATCGACGTGCGCTGAAACCGCACGAGCTGCAGAACTGCAGTAGGAGCAGGCTTTTTGTGATCTGAAAACGAATCGACATTCGTTCCAGATCAAAGTGTCATAACGGAGATTATGGGCGAAATGTATTCGTCGAAATCAGGATTATTCACGCTGCCCAGACGGCGTCAACGTTCGATCTCGTAACGGTCGCGCTGCGTCTAAGAGCCAGTCAATTGATTCCTTCAAGCTCTTCGCCGATGGCTTGCCGGCATTCAATTCACGCTCAGTGTCATCAACTGCACAGGCCAACACGTACAGATCGTCGTACAGCGAATCGATTTCTTGGCGGGCAACAATCAGTTCATCTTCATTGAGTTTGAGTTCTCGGGCTCGTTGGCGGCCGACCCAATCCCATTGGCGACAGGCCTGACTGCAAAAAACCCTTTTTCGACCGGCCCCGGTTTGTTCGGGCAACACGTGGCGACACCAACGGCATCGCGGACCACTCTTCGCCCGCCCCTGTACCCCTGTGCTCAATTTCGTCATGACGAAATTCTGTCACACGCAGATCCCAATTTCGGTGAATGAGTCTTAATCAAGTCGTGAACCGACAGACTCTCAGCATGAGTTCGTCGTCATCGGTACCGCCGTCACCCGAACGTCGCTTTGCCAGCGACAACAATGCCGCGGTTCATCCACTCGTTCTTGAATCCCTCGAGCGTGCCAATCGTGGTCATGCCGTGGCCTACGGCGACGACCCCTGGACAGCCGAGGCTGAAAATGCGTTCAACGATTTGTTTGGCCAACAGGTTTCCACATTCATGGTGTGGAACGGCACTGGCGCCAATGTGCTCGCTCTCGCAACACTTCTCTCCCCTGCTGGGGCAGTTGTGTGCAGCGATGCCGCCCACATCAATGTTGATGAGACTGGCGCACCTGAAAAAATCCTTGGCGCAAAACTGATCGATGTTCCGGCGACCAACGGCAAGATCACACCCGAACAAGTATTGAACCAACAACATTTCTTGGGTGTTGTTCATCATGTGCAACCAAGCGTTTTGTCGATTACTCAAAGTACCGAATGGGGAACGCTGTATTCCCCCAATGAAATTGGCGCTCTTTGCGATGCGGCTCACTCAATGGGAATGAAGGTTCACCTCGATGGTGCGCGAATCGCAAATGCAACTGCTGCACTTGGCGGAACACAAAAGGCGTTGAAATCTTTCACAGTTGACGCTGGAGTTGACGTGATTTCATTCGGCGGTGCAAAAAACGGAATGATGTACGGCGAAGCAGTGATTTACCTCGACCCCGAATTGGCGCGCAGCGCTCCGTTCGTGCGCAAACAGGTCACTCAACTTCCCTCGAAAGTTCGCTTTATCTCGGCGCAGTTTTCCGCTCTGCTGAGCGACGACCTTTGGATCACAAATGCCCACCACGCCAACACCATGGCGACCCATTTGTACGAGAAGACTCGCGGTCTGACCGATGTGCAACTTGGTGCGGCCCCCGAGGTCAACAGCATCTTTCCTGTGCTGCCACCCGACCAAATTGAGCAGCTTCGTGAGTGGTCATTTTTCTACGATTGGGACTCCCACAACCACCAGGTCCGCTGGATGACTGCTTGGGATACCCAAATGGCCGATATCGACCAATTCGTCGCGGGCATCAGCCATTTTGTAGGTTGATTCTTTTTTTCTTTGAGCAAAATTTTTTTGACTCAATGATTAATTCCATCTAGAGTCGTCTCGTTGATGACCGAGTGTTTGGTCAAAAACATGGGGAAGTAAAAAGTTTTCACCACCAGGGGGTCGTGTGGCAGCTGTAGAAATCATCATCACCCGTCAACAGACGGACGACGCGTGGATGGACGCAGGTGCGTGCCGTGGCATGACCCACCTCTTCTTCCCCACCACCGCCGAAAGGCCTCAAGCTCGCGAACGCCGCGAGGCATTGGCCCGCAGTGTTTGCTCTGGTTGCAATGTTCAAGATATGTGTCGTGATTTTGCTCGAGACAATCACGAATATGGCTTATGGGGCGGCGAAAGCGAAGACGAGCGCCATGAAGCCGGATTCAGGCTCATCGCACCCATCGGCATTCGTGCCAACGCCAGCTGACCAGATAGTTCACGCTGCACCGAGCTGTCTCGCTTTGCGTGAGACAATTGTTCAATGAGCCAATCCGAGTATCTACGTGCGCTTCACGACGCCTGGGCAGATTTCGGAGACCCCCGTTCGATTGTCGGCATTGATGACACGAGTCCGAACGTCTCAACCAATACCGTCTTTCGACTTCATCTGAGCGATCGTTCGTGCGTCTTCGCCAAAGTGTCGAATTACGGCTCGTACTTTCTCTTTGCCGAAGATCACGACCGATTGTTTCGCTGCACCCAACTACTCAAGGGAACTCGTTTCGAAGATTTTCTTGTACCAGTGTTAGCCAAAGACAATCAGCCAATTGTTAATCGTCCCTACACGTGGTACGACGGAAACTTATGGGTGGCTTTTTATGGCGAGGCTTCTAAGCGTGACATGTTGCCTCCACAACTCAACCGTGAACAGTCCCGTTGTTTAGCGCAGGAAATCGCTCACTTCCATCTCGCCTGCGATTCAATCTCGACAGAAATTCCCGCCACCTCAAACAGCATCAAATCAGATGCGATACATCTTCTCGATTTATTGTCCAGCCCGTTCGCCCCACGCAATTTTTCACTTCCACCTGAACACATCGGAGTTCTGCATCGACACACTCACGATTTCTTATTGGAACTCGAAAATATTCACTACGACACATGGAAGCGCATTCCAGTTTTGGTCGATTGGAACCTCGGAAACTTTTCAGTTGATAGCCACAGCTCAGCCACTCAGCCATTCAGTTTGTTTTCTCGATGGGACTACGACTGGTTCCGCGTTGAGTCCCGTCTCCTCGACTTCTACTTCCTATCGAGAGTTTCGTCGTCAACAGGTGACCGAACTCAGTGGTCCTACTCCCCCCACACATTGGTTGAACCAGAATTTGTTGATTTCATTCGGGCATATCACGAAGTATTTCCGCTCACCGAAGCTGACATTCGATTCCTTCCCGAGGCATATCGATTTTTTATCTTGAACTATGTCGTTCGCGAAGGCGCTCGATTCTTCCGACCCGATCTCTGCACAAAGTTTCGTTCGAATGCGGCGCGTTCGTATCTGCCAGCAATTGAAAAGCTTGATCTCACTCCACTTCTGAGGGCTATTGCAACATGAGCCAAAGATCTAACTTCACTCAAACTCACGGCGCGATGGTGTGCATGTGCTCACACTGCGTGGTTCACTAGAGATATGGCAAATGGCTCCCATGCGTACGAAGTCGTGGTCCTCGGCAGCAGCAACCTTGACCTGGTCGCATCAGTCGAGCGACTCCCCTCGCCTGGCGAGACCGTTCTCGGAACCAGTTACGCCGAACATGCCGGAGGTAAGGGACTCAATCAGGCAGTGGCCTGTCGCCGCGCTGGTGCCGAC
>JBEDJE010000173.1:0-3534 GCA_041172985.1 Actinomycetota bacterium | reverse complement strand
CCTGGGTCGGACGGGGCCCGCTGGCGAGATCCTGAAGTGGAAGCCACGGGCCTGAAATGGCGAGAAGTCCTGCATGGCGTGGCGGTTCTTCAGAAATCCTGAATGTTCCACGTAGAACATCCACCCCCGGATAGTCCACCCAGAGACCCCAAGCACTCGGCAATGTTCCACGTGGAACATTGACCGACACTGATTTGGGGCTATCCGCCCTGTTGCCATACCCGTACGGTACGATTTCGGTGTTCCTCCTCCTCGGAGGAACGACATCTAACCCTTGTCAACCCCACATCCCGTGAGGTTGCCGCTGTGAGGAAATACCCCCATGACCGACTCCCCCGAGATTCAGCACAACCGGCCCTTGCCACGCGTGATTGCTGTGGCAAACCAAAAAGGCGGCGTTGGTAAAACGACAACATCGGTGAACCTGTCGGCGTGCCTCGCCGAACTGGGATTCCGCACACTGTTGATCGACCTCGATCCGCAGGGAAATGCCTCGTCGGGAGTGGGGATCGAAACCCGAGGGATTGAGACCTCCATCTACGACGTCCTCCTCAATGATGTGGCCATCGGCGATTGTGTTGAGCCGGCCAACGTCAAGAACCTCTTTGTCGTGCCCGCCAACCTTGATCTCGCAGGTGCCGAAATTGAGCTCGTGAATGAAATGGCTCGTGAACACCGTCTCAAGCGGGCCATCGATCAAGAACTTGATGAATATGACTTCGTCATTATTGACTGCCCTCCCTCCCTCGGACTCTTGACCGTGAACGCTTTGGTAGCCGCCCGCGAAGTCCTTGTCCCGATTCAATGCGAGTATTACGCCCTTGAAGGTCTCGGCCAGTTGTTGCGTAATGTCGACAAGGTCAAAAAGAATCTCAACCCCACGCTCGAAGTGAGCACCATCTTGTGTGTGATGTACGACGCCCGCACCCAATTGTCGGTTGAAGTCGTCAAGCAAGTCCGTGAACACTTTGGCGACAAAGTCTGCGCCACAATCATCCCGCGAAACGTTCGGTTGTCGGAGGCCCCCAGCCACCATCAGCCCATCAATGTGTACGATCCGTCTTCGAAGGGCTCGATCGCCTATCGACTAGTGGCCAAGGAGGTAGCTGGTGGCACGTCGCCCAGGACTCGGTAAAGGACTTGATGCACTGATTCCTTCAGGACTCAGCGACTCAGGAAGCAATAGGGCGGCTCGAGGAGCCAGCCTGGTAGAGATCCCCGTCGGAGATCTGTCCCCCAACCCCAATCAACCGCGAGTACATTTTGACGAAGAGTCGCTCAGCGACCTCTCGGCGTCAATTCGTGAAATCGGAGTTCTTCAGCCCCTGTTGGTGCGCCAATTAGCTGACGGCTCGTATCAACTCATTGCTGGTGAACGACGTTGGCGGGCTGCTCAGCGGGCGGGACTAGCCACCGTTCCGGCGGTGGTGAAGACCACCGACGATATGTCATCGGTCGAACAGGCTTTGGTCGAAAACCTCCATCGTCAAGATTTGGCTCCACTTGAAGAAGCTGGTGCGTATCAGCAACTCATCGATGATTTCAGCCTGACTCACGATGATGTGGCGAAAAGAGTCGGTAAAAGCCGTAGTTCAATTACTAATTCGCTGCGCCTCCTTGCGTTACCGGCCGCCATTCAGGCTTTCTTGGCTGACGGTAAACTGTCAGCCGGACACGCTAAGGCGCTACTCGGAACCCCCGATCGGGCATTTCAAGAGCAGTTAGCCCGCCGTGCGGCTACCGAGGGTTGGTCGGTTCGTGCGATTGAAGAAGCAATTCGTGATCGTGGGGGAGAAGGATCGATCGCGGTCGTTGTACCAGGTAAGACCGATGACGGCTCAACAGTTGTCGGCACAGTCACGAAATTGCCACCTGCAGGTCTTCTCGAACTAGAAGGTCAGATTTCGGAACATCTGAACACCCGAGTGAGTGTCAAAATGAATAGCAACAAAAAGGGATCGGTCACGATCGAGTTCGCCGGACTTGATGATCTCGAGCGGTTGTACTACCTGATGATGGGTGCGGGCCCCGTCGAATAACCGGTCTGTGGATAAGTCTCAGGCGCGAGTCAAGACATTTTCCCCGCCAAACCCTCAACTCTGACCCTGTAGTCGCGCGCCACAGTTTCACACAAGCTGTGGGAAAGCCTGTGGATAACCTACTTTTTGAGGTTTTTCAAGGCGCCCAAGCGCTTAACGCCAAAAAAACCGCGTGGGCGATCCGTTGACTGCGTTGAGTCATCGAATCGACCGGCCCAAGGGTCAATAACACCGCAGGCATCTTGGTTTCGCGCAAAATTGGTAACCGCATTCCGGTCACCGAGATGCGTGGAACCACATCGCGTAAATGTCGTTCAATCAAGTGCGCCAAAGCGCGACCCCCGGCCGACTCAAACGCTGGAACCGAGTAGTAGGCCACCCGGGCTTCTTTGTTGTCGCTTGACTCGACACCGACATAAACATCGGCTCCGAAAAGGTTTGCAGTACGCCCCTGAGCAGGGACTTCTTCATCGGTGAGCTCGATCAACATTGCTCCGTGTTCACGTAACGCATCACTCAAAGCGGTACGCAACAGATCAAAATCTCCAAATTGCCCAACCGCAACCCGGCGTCCCGCAAGGGGTTGTCCGCGTTGGGCCTCTTCAGAATCGCGCACTGCGGCAATTCCTGGTCCGTCACCAGTCATGCGCGAGAGTCGGCGCAACACCACGACGGTGTGGTCATGGCAGACACCATCAATGTCGAGACCAGCGTTCAGCTGAAAATCACGCAATGCCTGATTGAGTTTTTGTCCAAAGATGCCGTCAATTCGACCGCAATCAAAGCCCAATCGCGATAACAGACGTTGAAGTTCAGCGACATCGTCACCTCGCAGGTTGGGGGAGCGCAACATCAGACTTCGGTCGCCTAAATCCCACCACGCTTCAAGCAATGCCGTCCACGTATCGTCATCGCAGACCCCAGAAGCCGTGAGGCCACGGTCTTCTTGAAATGCGCGCACCCCTTGTTGGGTGCCAGAACAATACAGATCGGGAGTGACTCCAGCATCTGGTAAATAACCAGCTGCTCCGAGGCGATGTTGCAGTTGTCGAACCGCTTCACCCGCATCACCGGGCGCAATAGCCATCAGGCGAGGAATTCCTCGAGTTCCGACAGCAGTTGACCCTTGCCTTTGGCGCCGACCATGGTCTTGACCAAATTGCCGTCCTTGAAGACCAACAAAGTCGGGATGCTCATGACGCCATAACGCTGAGCGATATCTCCGTGATCATCGACGTTCAATTTGGCGATCGTGACCTGACCAGCCTTTTCGGCGGCAATTTCGCTCAAAATGGGAGCGATCATCTTGCATGGTCCGCACCATTCGGCCCAAAAGTCAACCACGATTGGGGTCGAGGATGAATTGACGGTCTCATCAAAAGTTCCAGAAGTAAGAGTGACAATGCCTTCAGCCATAGCGAATCCTTTTCGTGCGGGTGTAACAAGCGAATGTTACATCGGATGAGTCAGTGCTGCTGTTCTAGCCAACGCTCGG
>JBEDJE010000172.1:0-3557 GCA_041172985.1 Actinomycetota bacterium | reverse complement strand
TCATCTTCGTTACCGAACAAGATGTCGACTTCGTCAGCGACTAAAGCGCGGAAATCGTCTCGGTGACGATCAACGCAAAAACTGTCCGACAGGCTCAATGACACTTCACGGCCAGCTTCATGCGCCGCGCGCGCCGCCTTACGAAACGCGGCCTTCGCATCGTCACGGTCGAAAAGATAGCCCTCCATGTAGAGGACCTTCCCAGACGAAACCACCGATACATCAACATCCTTGGGTTCCATAAACGATGAAACTCCCAAGAAGGTATTCATCGTGCGCTGCGCGTCTGGGGTAACGACAATGATGCATCGACCAGTTGGAATTCCGTCAAGATGATGTCCTGGGCTGAAGTGCACACCCACGGCCAACAAGTCATGACCGAAAACGTCACCCAAATCGTCGTGACTCACCTTGCCGACATAGGCAGCCTTGCCACCAAAACTTGCGACTCCACAAACCGTGTTGGCAGCCGAACCGCCACTCATCTCCACTGCCGTGCCCAGCGCTTTGTACAGATGCAATGCTCGATCGGTGTCGATCAGTGTCATCGACCCTTTCACCAAAGATTGTTGATGAATGAAATCGTCATCGGCATGAGCGATCACGTCGACTAGAGCGTTGCCAATTCCTACAACGTCGTAAATCGGTTCAGAGATCGGCTGTGTTGACACGAGCCATAACGCTAGTCCCTAGAGATCTACTGAACAGGTTTCACAAGTCCGGCATGGCAGCCAAGACAGCCACGGCAGTACGCTCGGTCCGTGACCTCTCCCCAGATTGAAGCGCCCGCCGACCGTAGTCAACTGGATCCATATCGGCTCACTCGGCACGTACTTCCAAGTCGCTACGACCTCACGCTCGAACCTCATCTGAGCAATGCCACCTTTGATGGTCAGGCAATCATCACTGTTGACGTATTAGTTACTACCCGATTCATCGTTCTTAATGCAATCGAACTTGACATCAAGTCGGTCTTCGTTGACGGCCAACCAGCACCCTTCAGCCTTGATGAAGAATCTGAACGGCTTTTCATCGGAGTTATCGAAGAACTACAGCCCGGCACAGCCATGATTGACATCGTCTTCTCTGGCATCTTGAACGACAAACTTCGCGGTTTTTATCGCAGTACCTATGTCGATGAACACGGTCAGCAACAAGTCGTTGCCGCAACTCAGATGCAATCAACCGATTGTCGCCGTGCATTCCCGTGTTTTGACGAACCCGATTTCAAAGCGGTCTTCGCCACAACGCTCATCGCTTCCCCCGACCACTTAGCCATCAGTAATGGGCCAGAAATCTCTCGACTGAAAATCAACCGCGAAGATGGCGACAAGGTCTCAGTCACATTTGCTGACACCATGCCAATGAGCACCTACTTGGTTGCATTCGTGGTGGGCAAGCTTGAAGCAACTGAGCCCGTCGACGTTGACGGAGTTCCACTTCGAATTGTTCATACTCCTGGCAAAGGTCATCTCACCGAATTCGGTTTAGACGTTGGCGCGAAAAGCTTGCGTTGGTTTGTGAACTATTACGGGATCCCCTACCCCGACGCCAAAATTGACATGGTGGCATTGCCCGATTTTGCAGCGGGCGCAATGGAGAATGTGGGCTGTATCACCTACCGCGAAAGCCTTCTTCTAGTTGACCCCAAGACCAGCACTCAAGCTGATCAACAAAACGTTGCTGACGTTGTCAGCCACGAACTTGCACACATGTGGTTCGGTGACCTCGTCACCATGAAATGGTGGAACGGTATTTGGCTCAACGAGGCTTTCGCCACCTTCATGGAAGTAGCCGCGGTCGATTCTTTCCGAACCGAATGGCAACGTTGGACAAGTTTCTCACTTGAACGTTCTGCTGCATTCGAAGTTGACTCTCTACTGAATACCCGTTCTGTTGAGTTTGAAGTTCGTTCAGCACAAGATTGCGAAGGAATGTTTGACGTTCTCACGTATCAGAAGGGCGGATCGCTCCTCCGCATGCTTGAGCAATATCTCGGAACCGAGAGATTTCGAGATGGAATTCGCCTGTACTTGAAAACTCATTCATACGGGAATACTGAAACCTCCGATTTATGGGACGCCATTGAAACCGCGGTTTCTAACGATGGCGGCGAACCAGTGCGTGATTTGATGGATTCGTGGATCTGGCAACCCGGCTATCCCCTCATCACGGCAAGTCTTGACGCGACAAAAACGAACCTGATTCTCCAACAGCAGCGCTTCTCATTTACCCCCGAGTTACTGACCGAGACGCAACATTGGCTCGTCCCAGTACATATTCGTGTGAATGGGTCAGATACCAAGTACTTGCTATCTGATCAACCACTCGAGATTTCAATCAACAACTCAAACGATGCAATAGTCGTCAATGCTGGTGGTTATGGCTATTACCGCGTTGCCTATTCACCCGAGCTACTCACACGACTTCAAGGGCCAGAATTAGCCAAGCTTGCAGTCATTGAGCGCTACAGCCTCGTCGACGATGCATGGAACGCCGTTGTCGCTGGACGACTGACTGCAATTGACTTCGTATCGTTCGTAAGCGGATTTACTCATGAGCGCGACCTTGCAGTTTGGCAAGCCATCGCCATCGGGCTTCGCGGTTGCGGACGTCTCTTAAACGAATCGAACTACCCGAAACTTCAACAACGTATTCGCACACTCGTTGCTCCTGTCATTGCTGATCTCGGTTGGCAGTCACAATCCGGCGAAGACGATCTACGGGCAAAACTGCGCGGGATCCTTGTCGTGCTATTGGCGGTCAATGGCAACGATACGGATGCTCAGAGAAAATGCCAAGAACTACTTGAGCAACACGACGAGCAAGCGAATTCAGTACATCCAGAACTAGTCGCGGCAGCAACAACGGTCGTCGCTTCAACGAGTGGTGAAGGTGCTTACGAGTATTTCCTCGACAAATTCCGCACGACCACTAACCCGCAAGACCAGTTGCGTTATCTCTATGCACTCACCGATTTTGATAGCCCCGAACTCGTACAACGAACATGCAACTTCGCAGTTGCTGGCGAAGTGAAAAGCCAGAATGCCCCGTTCGTCTTGGCTCGCTGCATTGCCCTTCGAGAAAATGGCGTTCTTGCGTGGAACTTCGTTCGCAACTATTGGGACCAGGCTCAAGTGAAATTCCCAACGAATACCATTGTTCGCATGGTTGATCCCGTCAAATTCCTCAACACTCCAGAATTAGAAGCCGATGTTCAGGCGTTTTTCACTGAGTACCAAATTCCACAGGCTGCAAAGACCTTGCAGCAAGTGCTTGAACGTCAACGTGTCAATACCGCGTTGCGTTCTCGCGAAGAAGAGCGGTTCAACGCTGCACTGTGACGAGGGTTCCATGGGGTGGCACCCCATGGAAGCGTGGCCCTCAAACTGATGCCGTCGATTTGATGAATCAAGCATCTCGCGCCACAGAAGCCTGCCTCCTGGCTCGTTGCGTTACTCAGGCGACCTCGTCGCCGACTACGGTCAAGAGCGAGATTGAGCGGCGTCGCCGCTTCACTGAAGGAGATACGCCATGGCCGAAGCTTGGATTATTGA
>JBEDJE010000171.1:0-3949 GCA_041172985.1 Actinomycetota bacterium | reverse complement strand
GGCGCGGCCATGACCGACGGGATGGATTGGCAGTGGGAAAGTTTCCCCGAATATCTCGACTCGGTTGACAATCGCAAGTACGTCATTGATGTCGGAACACAAATCGCTCACGGCGCATTACGCGCCTACGTCATGGGTCAACGTGGTGCCGACAACGAACCAGCCAATGCCGACGATTGCGTCGATATGGCCCGTTTAGTCGAAGAAGCGCTACGCGCCGGAGCACTCGGATTTTCCACAAGTCGCACGCCATTGCATAAATCAAAGAGTGGCGAACTTGTTCCTGGCACCATGGTCAATCCTGCCGAGTTGTACGCCATCGCCGATGCCATGGCTCGCGTTGGCCACGGCAACTTCCAATTCTCACCCGAGCATGTTCGGGTACCTATCGAAGAGTGGCCGTGGATGCGCGAGCTCGCACAACGTTCGGGCCGACCCGTCAGCGTCAACCTCAGCCAGACCGATCAGTCACCTGATTTATGGCGCTCAGTACTCGAGCTACTTACGCAGGCTCATGACGACGGCATTCCGATTTACACACAAGTTGCCGGCCGATCAATTGGCATCATGTATTGCTTAGAAGGAAGCGCCCATCCCCTGCTCTTCCATCCCGCCTATGCCGAAATACAAAATTTGCCGATGAGCGAACGCTTAGTTGCACTCGCCGACCCAGTGCGCCGCGAACGACTTCTGAATGAAATTCCAAATGATGGAGGATTCTTCCAGAAAATTGTTGTTGACAAATTAGATGGCATGTGGCTTGTTGACGGATCAAACATTGATTACGAACCACACCGTGAAGATTCAATAGGTGGCATCGCCCGTCGAACCGGAGCCAACCCCATGCAATTGATCGTCGATCAATTGTGTAGTGGCAACGGCACCGGAATGATCTACGCACCGTTCTTCAACTATTCGTATGGCGACCTTTCGATGGCCTATGAAGCCCATCGTCATCCGCACACGCGAATGGGACTATCTGATGCTGGTGCGCATTGTGGAGCAATCTGTGACGGAGGTATGCCCACTTTCATGTTGACGCATTGGACGCGCGACCGAACTCGCGGTCCACGTCTACCGCTTGAATTCATCGTCCATCGTCAGACTCGCCAAACCGCCGAGTTCTACGGCTTGCACGATCGCGGGCTGATTGCGCCCGGCATGCGCGCCGACATCAACATCATCGATTACGACAACCTCGGTTTCGATGTTCCGCGCATGGCTTACGACTTGCCAGCAAATGGTCGCCGCCTGGTCCAACATGGACAGGGTTACAAGGCAACATTCGTTGCTGGTGTTCAAACCGTTGATAACGATTCGTTTACTGGCCAACTACCTGGTCGACTCGTTCGAGGACCTCAGCGATAAAAAGGATTTTCGCCCGATTGGTGATCGGTCATGTCACGAACTCGCTGAATTCCTTCAACTTTTTCCACGAGAGTGGTTTGCACACCTTCGAGCATCGTGACTTTGCTCATCGAACAACCGTGGCAACCGCCACCCATGGTGAGATACGCAGTTCCGGCTTCGTCGTGCCCAGCGAAAGTCACGAAACCACCGTGCGCAGCAAGTGCTGGGTTGACTTCAGTTGCGACGATTGCTTCAATTTCTGCTGACAATGCGTCGTCATTCACCAAGCCCTCAATCACTGGAGCCACTGGCTTATTCGGATTACGAATGACCAACCCACCGTTTGCGGTGTAATCAAGAATTGCGCCTTCAAGTAACTCGACGTCCTTGGCGGGAATGATGACCTTCATGCCACTATGAGTTCGAACTTCATCGGTGAAAGCCGCTTTACGAAACTCATCAAGTGACAAGTCGTATTTGAATTCTTCACCAGGTCCGCTCACAATTTCAAGACGCAAACCAAGCGATGAAGCATCTTCTTCGGAATCGCGCAGTTTGACAAGTTCGGCTAAAGCATCATCGGTAATAGTGATGATGCTGCTGACTTCGGTGGTGCTTTGGGGGGCAAGAGGGCTCACATCTGTGAGGCTACCCGTGTCGTCACAGACCTTGTCAGATTGAGATCACAAAACCCCGCTGCTCACCACTTTTTGGGACTAACGAGGACCTCCGCCATCGCATTCAATACGTTGACCCGTCACGTACCCCGCCCCCTCACCGCATAACCACAGCACGACATTGGCAACATCGAGAGGTTGACACACCCGACCAAACGGTGAACCCTGATCAAGGCTACGCAGATCTTCCATTTCACGCTTACCAGTCATTGCTCGCGCTAACCGAAGACCCATATCGGTTTCAACTAAGCCTGGAGCCACGATGTTGCAATGAATTCCGTATTGACGCTCTTCTTTAGCCAAGGTCAGAGCCAGAGCTTCCATCGCCGCTTTGCCCATGCTGTATGGCCCACCATTAGCGGTCATATGCGATGTGGCAACCGACGAGATCATGACAATGTCTCCACGATCACGCGTGCGCATTGATGGCAAGACACAGCGTGCTAGATGATGCGGCCCAATCGCATGCGTGGTCAGCAAACGAATCACCTCATTCGGATCGGTGTCGGCGACTGCTTGTCCCCGCGATGCAATACCCGCGTTACACACAAGAATGTCAACGTAACCAAAGTCGGCAACTACCTGATCAACCATGATCGCAACTGCTTCTGGGTTGTCAACAGAAGCTTCGTATGCCCGCGCGTTACCCCCAGCGGCAATGATCGCATCAACAGTTTCCAGCGCTGACTCTTTGTCCTTACGGTAATTCACTGCAACTGAAGCCCCTTGACTGGCGAGAAGTTCGCAAATTCCGCGACCGATGCCTCGTCCGCCCCCAGAGACAAGAGCTACTCGTCCGTTCAATTGAACACTCATACAATTCCCCCTCTGATGCACAAGGCATCTACTTAAAGCATCTTGACATGTGCCATTCTGTCACCATGCAATAAAAAAGTAAGAAGGCAATCATCACCGCAATATCGCTGATTCAACTATCTTGCACTAGAGTGGCAACAACACAACGGGGAGCTCACAAGATCGGTGGGCTGAGAGGGTGACTGCTGTCGCCGACCCGCGAACCTGAACTGGGTAATGCCAGCGGAGGGATTGGAATGACAGAAAAAATTTCTCATGCACTCATCGTGATCGGTGGCGACCGACCCGATCCACGCGCCTTGCAACATATCTCGCCAAAGACAGTGGTGATCTGCGCCGACTATGGCCTTGACCACGCTCTATCGCTTGGACTCACGCCAGACATTTTTCTTGGCGACATGGATTCGGTTTCTTCGGCCGCCCTGCATACCTCGCAACAAGCAACATGGAAAGTGATTACGTACGATCCGCTAAAAGATCAAACCGACACCGAACTTGCGTTGCAATACGCCTCCACTCACGGATTCACAGAAATCACTTTGTTATGGGGTTCTGGCGATCGCATTGATCACGTACTTGGCGTTCTGGCGGCACTCTCGCATCAATCACTCCGATCAGTTCACAATCTTGTTGCATGGATCGGCACCGATCACAATCTTGTTGCATGGATCGGCACCGATCGAGTTGAAGTGATGCACGGACCACGTTCATACAACGACAAGGTGGCTACTGGTTCGACAGTCAGTCTCATGCCACTCGGAACATCAGTAGACGGAGTCACGACCCAAGGTCTGCAATGGAATCTTGATCACGAGATTCTCACATCGCAGTCTGCCCGTGGTGTGAGCAACATCGCCCAGAAAGCAACAATCAGCATCACAATCGAAACCGGTGTACTTGCCATCGTCTACCCAGGGTTTTTATCTCAACCCCAAATTGAAAGTAAGTCCGACTCATGAGAAAAGCACGTGCCATACCATTCATCGCCGCGATCCTCACTGTCTTTGCGACTATCACGGCTTGCAGTTCTGACAATTCAACAACTAACGAACTGACCTTGATTGCCTACAACTCGTTCACACCACCAGAAGGCGCATTTGACGAGT
>JBEDJE010000170.1:0-3586 GCA_041172985.1 Actinomycetota bacterium | reverse complement strand
GGCGAAAACCACGATGGCGTCACCACCGTTGGTGCAGTGGCCTGCAAGCCAGGCGTTGTCACCGCGGTCGCCGGCGAAACCACAATCACTCTTGATATGCGCCATATCGACGCACACGAATTAGCAACGATGTATTCAGAAAGCATCGCCGCAGCTCATGCGGCAGCCGAATCCGAAGGATGCACAGTCGAGTTCGAACACATCTTCCGTATTCCCCCGATGCCGTTTCACCCCGCACTTCTTGATGCCGCGCGCACGAGTGTCCGCGAAGTCGAAGGTCACGATGTCGAGTTGCCCAGCGGAGCGCTTCACGACGCCAGCGAAATGGCTCGCAGTATCCCGACAGTCATGATTTTCTCGTCATCAATCGCCGGCTTAAGCCACACCAAAGAAGAAGACACCCCCGACGAGCATTTGCACATGGCTGTCGATGCATTCAATCGCACTTGTCGACGTGCCATTGAGTTAATGGTCGCAGGAGATCTCTAAATCAAACGGCCAAGGTTTGAATGAGTTCACGAATAAATCGTGGTCAGATCATTTCTCGTCTTTTGCAATTGGATACAACGTTTTCACCAAAAAGAATGCCACGATTCCTCCGACAAACTGCGCGATCAAGAAGCCCGGGATAGATGACGGCTTGATACCTGCAAATGTGTCCGACATTGAACGAGCAAAATCAACTGCGGGGTTAGCGAAACTCGTCGATGACGTGAACCAATATGCTGCTCCGATCCAGACGCCCACTGCGTAGGGAACTGCCGAGACCCGACCACTGCGCACAATGCAAAAGATAACGACGACTAATCCGATCGTCGCAATCATCTCCGAGAACCACAGGGCTCCTGATGAACGATCTTTGGTTGACCAGTTCACGGCATCAAGTTCAAACATGATGTTGGCAATCATCGCTCCGATGCAGCCACCAACAATTTGCACGATTGAGTAGAGCGCCAATTCCTTATTCGTCAATCCACCAAATAGCCGTGTTACTAATGAAACAACTGGGTTGAAATGAGCGCCCGAAACTGGACCGAGTGCCAAGATCAGGGCAATCAGCGCACCAGTAGTTGCCGCGGCATTTTCAAGCAACTGCAAGCCAACATCATCGGGCGAGAGTCGTTGCGCCATAATGCCCGACCCAACAACCACCGCCACCAAGAAAGCCGTGCCCACGCCCTCGGCCAAAAGACGTACGCCCAGCGTTGGTCGCACATGAGATTCCACGTGGACATTCTGCCAAGTCGGCAAGACCGAATGATGCGAACGCACCGAAGAAGGTAAACACGGGGCGAACTCGGCCAGGACGAGTACGGTGAGATCTGTGTTGAGACGCAAGCGAAGCGAAACAATGTCTATTGAGAACATGATTTCGCTCGTATTTGGCGATGTGACCCCCGAGCAAAATCATCATCTTCACCACATTGCAACCCAGGCGGTCGCGTCCGGCAAAGATCCCTTGCGATCACTCATTTTGCAGACAGATCAACAAATCCAGCCTTCTCGCATTGTGTCGCGCTTTGGCCCTGCTGATCTTGAGTGGCACGAAGTTGATGGTCTGCATATTGCTACCGACGGCTCCGAAGGTTCAGTTTCGCCGCAGGTCGCTGCAGGCTACGAACCTCATGTGTCTCAGACCTTGCGCAAACTTCTGAAGCCCGGCGACACCTTTATTGATGTCGGAGCGAATATCGGTGTCCATGTTGCACGAGCTGCGCAACTGGTCGGCGCGTCGGGTCGCGTCATCGCAGTTGAACCGAATACCGAAAATTGTCGACTTCTACTACTCACTACCGCAAAGAATGATTTCCACAATGTCACTCTCATACCAAGCGCACTTTCGGATACCGGCGATTGGACTTGGTTCGGAACACATATCGGTTCTAATGGCGGTGCACTTCCATGCAACAACGAAACACTCATCGAAGGATTCGGATTCATCGTTCCGATTCGACGCTTAGATGACATCGCGCCTCCAGGAACGACAGTCATCAAAATTGATGTTGAGGGGGCCGAAGTCTCGGTATTGAAATCTGGCCTACAAACAATTCAACGTGATCGCCCTTGGGTCATTATGGAATTCAGTTGCGAAATGGTTGGCAGGGTCTCAGGCGTTGAACCGCTCAGCGCGCTCAAATGGATCGAAGGTCTTGGTTACGAGATTGCCGTGATCAATAAAGAGACTTATGAACCCGTTGCAACAACCGCAGAAATGTTGATTGATCACTGGGGGTCGTCAACGCGGATTGAAGACTTGTTACTCACACCGCGCTGACTCAGGCAGGGGCGATCGTCGTTGTGAGGTTTGGGTCAACCGGCAGGGTTGTTGTCGTGGTAGTCGTTGTCGGTATCACCGGAGGTTCGCCCTCGGCCTCAATGTCATTTCCGTACACCCACACCGGAGTCTTCTTTGGAATAAAACCCGACGCCCAAATCATGTCCATTGCTGAAGTACTGACGCGCACGCAACCATGCGAGGCTGGATAATTCGGAATCTTCTTTGATCCATGAATCGCGATTCCACCGTTGAAATACTTGGGCCGATAAATCTGTCCGAGATCGCCATCCCACCAACCTTCAGACTTCTCACGATTGATTTTGTAGCGACCAGACGGAGTCAGAGAGCGACCCGTTTCCCACGTCACTAAATCTTTTTGATTCATCTCAAGAAAGTACTGACCGCTACCCGTTGAGATATTGAGTGCCCACAAAAGTTTGCCTGCATTCATGATGAAGAGCACTTGCTTGTCTTTATCAACTTCAACCAAAGTTCCTGGTTCATTCGATTGCCCAACCGCTCGGGTCGTTGAGAGTGTTAAAGCATCAGCCGTCGCTTGATCGACGCTCGCTGTTGCTTCGAGGCCCATGTATTTCTGAAATGCCATGACCGCCTGCTTGGTGGTGGTTCCGTAATCCCCATCAACAAGCATGAGCCAAAAACCAAGTTCGAGTAAGCGTTCTTGGATGCGCGCAGTTTCAAACCCATCCTTTTGTCCAACTGCGACGAGTGGAGCCATGAGAGGAGTGACCTCTGGGATTGTTGTCGTTGTTGTTGTTGTTGGGGGCACGGTCGTCGTCGCAACAATTGTCGTCGTTGTCGTTGGGGGCACGGTCGTCGAAGTTGTGGTCGATTCAACAACCGGAACGGACGATAAATCGGTCGCCTCTTGCGCTGAATCCGAAGCACATGCTGTAGCGGTCAGAAGCAGGGCTAATGATCCCGCGACAACTCGGTGATGGCGCAACATGGACATCACATCAAAGTACCCATTGAGCAGGGATAAGTGTTGGCAGCCTCTCGGACTTCACAACCTTTTGAAGCATCGACGACAAAAGGGTGTTTTTGCCATTTGGTCTGAGAGAATAAACCCGTGAGCGATAGCAAAGTTTCTGACATTTTTGATCCAACGGCATGGCGGGTCGTCCCCGGCTTCAATTTCACCGACATTACGTACCATCGTTCGGTTGAACATGGCACGGTCCGAGTCGCTTTCAATCGACCAGAGATTCGCAATGCATTTCGTCCTCACACTGTCGACGAGCTTTTCACGGCTCTTGAACATGCTCGCCAAAGTACCGATGTCGG
>JBEDJE010000169.1:0-3597 GCA_041172985.1 Actinomycetota bacterium | reverse complement strand
GTGTTAGGGGGCGGGGGTGTCGAAGCTGGCGTCGCCTTCAACCGGCAGCGTCGTCGTCATGATTGACTCATTCTGATTGCCAGCGGGAATCTTCATATCTCGCCCGTCATCAGAGCAGGCACCGAGGATGAAAAGTGCGGGAATTACGGCGAGAGCGAGCAGTCGGTGTGTCATCGCTCTCAACTTTACGGTGGCTGAGCCACCAAGGGGTGCAACTAGCCTGTGAACGATGTTTGAAGCCCCCGAGAGTCCGTTATGCGTGTTGACGATCCATGCGCACCCCGACGACGAGGCTTCAAAGGGAGCTCCAACTCTGGCTAAATATCACGATCTTGGAGTTCGGACCGTTTTGGTCTGTTGCACTGGCGGCGAAGAGGGCGATCTGCAGAATCCGGCGCTCCGAAATGAGGGCGGACCTTTTCACGGGATGACGCCCGAGGAAGAAAAACAGCACTTGGCTCGCATTCGGCCAGTTGAGCTTGCTCAGTCGGCGCAGATCATCGGATTCGATGAAGTCGTCATGTTGGGGTATCGCGACTCGGGCATGGCCGATTCGCCTCCCAATGCAAACCCAGACTGTTTTCATCAGGCGTCGCTTGACGAAGCGGTTGGCCGATTGGTTTCAATCATTCGCCGTGAGCGTCCTCAAGTGATCATCACGTACGGCGATGATCAACGTGGTTATCCGCATCCCGATCACTTGAAGGTTCACGACATCTCGGTTCCTGCTTTTGAACGTGCAGGAGATGCCATGTGGTATCCGTGGGCGGGCGAACCGTGGCAGCCGCTCAAGATGTATTACTCGGTGTGGTCGCGCACGCGACTCATCGCAGTGCACGAAGCAATGTTGGCCAAACTCGGTAAATCACCGTACGACGATAAGTGGCTCAACCGACCAGGGCAAGACGAACGCATTACAACGCGTATTGATGTGGCTTCGCATATGTCGGCACGATCGGGTGCCTTGCGCGCGCATGCAACTCAGGTTGATCCCAACGAACCATGGTGGTTTGGGCTTGATGACGCAGAGTTAGCAGCGGCGTATCCGTTTGAAGATTGGGTGTTGGCAAAGTCGGCAGTTGGCGCTCCCGATGACGAAGTGGTTGAAATTGATTTATTCGCCGGAATCAAAGAAGTTATTGCGCTTGAACCCGGTCAAAGCATTCCGGGACGTCTCACAAGTCCAGCATTAATTGAATCAGCAGTTGAGGAGATGGCATGAGTGACAGTCGCACTATTCAATTTCGATTAGTGATGGGCAAGGGCGACGAACGCGTGTCGGGCCCAGATGATGCTGACACTGTGGCGACGATTGCCAAAGCCGACGCGACAATGGATCTTTCGGTGGCCTTCATGAAGAGCAAACTCAAGATCACTGGCGCCACTGGTCCGTTGTTTGATGCTCTCTCGAGTGGTGAAGCAGCGGCAACGATTGCTCGTTTATTGAACGAGGGCTAAGCGTTTAGTTTGCGCGGCGCATTGCTGCGCGTAACTCTCGATAGCCAATCACAACTGCATCTTGTTCTTGCAACAAGTCGGTAACTGTTGTGTCGTGCAACGCTAAATCGAGATCGTCAATCCACTCTTCGGCATGATGGGTGAGAGCCCGAACTTCGGCAGTGTCGATACTCGGTTGAATATGTATTTCAGTGACACCGGGTTGAAGCCTGCGAATGGCGTTGTACACACGCTCACGACTTCCGGCGCGCCAATCGTGATCGAAGTGATCGGGAAAAACGATTCCTTCTTCAGCTGCAAGTCGACGGAAGGGGAAGCCAGCTTGTTCGGCGGTCAACGTTGATGGAAGTCGAATGGGCAACTGAAACTCGACGGCGAGTTCGAGATAGATGTCGAAGAACTCGGGGCGCAACGTGATGACGCTGAGGTGTGGAGCGAGGTGCGAAACATCAAAGCCCCAAATCGTGGCCCGTTCGATTTGCGCGCGACATTCACGAAGAACTTCGGCGGGATCGGCGTGTTCCCACAGGTCGTCAACATTGCGTGGGAAACCACCATCGCCTGACAAGAGCGATGGAGCATGGGTGATTGGGCCCCAGCGATAGAGAGGATGTTCGGCGTTGAGGGTGATGTGAACACCGATGTCTTCGCCCTCGTACATATCGGCGGCGTGTCGCGCCCAAGGTGCGGGCACCATGACCGACGCGCAAGATGCAATGCCATTACGAATTGCTGAGTACACACCCATGTTGGCGGCGTGGCAGGACCCTAAGTCGTCGCACGAAATGATGACCAGCTTTTGGCTGGCGTCATAACCGAGTCGTTCGGCGAGACTGATCTCGTTGTTACTCACGCCGTCACGCTATCGGCAGACGTTAGGGCTCTGATGGGCACTCGCCCCAGAGACCAGTTTTTGTGGACCGGGCGGCTTGGGCGAGTCGGGCAAATTCGCTGGCGAAAGCGGTGTTGGGGGCGATCGAAAGTGGTCGGGCAAATCCATTGACGATGAGGTCTTGATTAACGAAGAGATTGTCTGATGTGCGATAGATGTAACCAAGAAGTCGACCGAATGGATCGCGTGCCTCGATATCACGTTGAACCAATACTGGGGTGCCAACGGGAAGAAGGCTTTCGATGTGTTCGGAAGCTTCGGGGCCGAAACATTGAACGGGCGTATTTGGCTTTTTTGTTTCTGGAGTGTCGACGCCAATGAGACGAATGCGTTCGGTGCGTCCATCCATCGAGACATCAACGGTGTCGCCGTCAACGACTTTGACGATACGAGCATTCGCGCCGTCGGGCAATGGTGTGCTTGATGATGAACAGTTACTCAAAATCAAACAGGTCAGGACTACGTAAAGTCCTGACCTGTTGATGAATTTCTTTTTCATACCGCGAGTGTGGGTATGGCGATGAGTTTGACGGTCGGGGAATACAACCAAAACTCAGAGACGCTCAATGAGCGTTCCGGTTCCGAGGCCGCCACCGCAGCACATTGAGATGAGTCCATAACGACCACCAGTGCGCTCGAGTTCGTAGAGAGCCTTGGTGGTCAGAATTGCACCGGTACTTCCGAGTGGGTGACCTAAAGCGATTGCTCCACCATTGGGGTTGGTCTTTTCGAGATCGGCGCCGACTTCTTTAGCCCATGCCAATACAACCGAAGCAAATGCTTCGTTGATTTCGAACGTATCAATCTGATCAATCGTGAGATTGTTGCGCTCAAGCAAACGCTTCGTGGCATCGATGGGACCAGTCAACATGAGCACTGGGTCGACGCCGACGAGGCAACTATCAACAATGCGGGCACGGGGCTTGAGGCCAAGTTCTTTGGCTTTTTCTTCGGTCATCATCAAGATGGCGCTAGCACCATCGGAAATTTGTGATGAGTTGCCAGCGGTGTGCACGCCGTTCTCGCGAGCGACTGGCTTGAGTGACGCAAGTGATTCAAGTGTGGTGTCGCGCATACCTTCGTCACGGCCAACTGCATGAGTTGAACCAGTTGGCTTGCCATCGGCATCAAGGTCGGGTGCATTGACGGTAATGAACTGACCATCGAAGCGACCTTCGGCCCATGCGCGTGCAGCGCGTTGTTGTGATTGCATTCCGAAGTTGTCGGTGTCGGCACGAGTGATATTC
>JBEDJE010000168.1:0-3599 GCA_041172985.1 Actinomycetota bacterium | reverse complement strand
CTGAAGCTAAGGCCAAGGCACTTCGCCCCATCGCCGAAAAGCTCATCACCAAGGCCAAGAAGGCTCAAGACGGAAACGCTATGAGCGTGCACCGCATTCGTCAGATCCAGGGTTACCTCGGTGACAAGGAAATGACGCACAAGTTGGTCGCTGAAGTCGCACCTCGTTACCTCGAGCGTAACGGTGGCTACTTGCGCATCTTGAAGCTTGGTCCGCGTCAGGGCGACAACGCCCCCATGGCGCGTATTGAACTCGTCTGACGTTTCTTTCGTCTCGAGTTACAACTGATGATTACTTCCGAGCCCGCCACTAGGCGGGCTCGTTTGTTGGTTGCCTACGAAGGTTCACACTTCAGTGGCTTTGCCGTTAACGACGATGTGCGTTCGGTTGCCGGTGTGATTGGAGATGCACTGTCGCTCATCTCGCGCTTTCCTGTGCACATCACTGGTGCGGGTCGCACCGATGCTGGCGTGCACGGTTGGGGACAGGTGATCACATGTGATTTGCCAACTGATATTGATCTCGAGAATCTGCCGCGTCGTTTAACCAAAATGTGTGCGCCTGGCGTTGTAGTGCGCGCCGCTGAATGGGCTGCATCAGATTTTCATGCACGTTTTTCGGCCTATTGGCGTCACTATCGCTACACCGTGCTCAACGATCCGGTGGCCGATCCATTCTTGGCAGCAACCGCTTGGCATGTGCCACAAGAACTTGATTTACCACTCATGTATTTGGCCTGCGATCCGCTGATTGGTGAACACGACTTTTCGGCCTTCTGCCGTAAGCCAAAGCCGGTTGAGGGTGAAAAAGAGCCAAGTATGTTCCGCGAAGTGACCCAAGCTCGTTGGTCCGAACACACCAGTGAACGCGGGGCGCGAATTCTGCGTTTTGAGATTCGGGCCAATGCTTTTTGCCACCAAATGGTCCGCTCAATCGTCGGCACCTTGGTCGATGTGGGCCTGCGCAAGCTGACCCCCGGGGCAATGTCGGGTATTTTGCGCTCGGGAGACCGAACCGAGGCCGGTCAAGTCGCCCCAGCCCACGGACTGTGTTTGTGGGAAGTCGGCTACGAACAAGATGTTTTCATTCGCCCACGAGAGATATTCGGGTGACCACCCTGTCGTTTTTGTCCATAATGCCCGTATCATTTCTCAGTCCCTGTGGGCTGCGTTGTCCCGGGAACCTTTTCTGAAAGAAGTATCTATGAGCACCTATACGCCAAAGGCCAGCGAGATCGTTCGTGAGTGGCATGTCGTCGACGCTGAGGGCATGATCCTCGGTCGTCTTTGCACCGAAGTCGCACGTGTGTTGCGCGGTAAGCACAAGCCAACATTCGCACCACACATGGACTCAGGCGATCACGTCGTCATCATCAACGCTGACAAGATTGTGTTGACCGCCGATAAGGCCAACACGCGTTTGATTCACAACTACTCGGGTTACCCCGGTGGTTTGAAGAGCGAAACTTTCTCGAACTTGTTGAACCGTCGTCCTGATGAAGCCATTCGTGGTTCAGTGCGCGGCATGTTGCCCAAGGGTCCGCTCGGACGTCAGATGATTAAGAAGCTCAAGGTGTACACCGGAGCAGAACATCCTCACGGCGCGCAAAACCCGACCATCATCAAGTTCGACCACGCCAAAGCTCGCTGAGCAAAGAATTCAAGGATCATAAAATGACGAAGCCTCTTACTCAGACAACCGGTCGCCGCAAGGAAGCAGTCGCACGTGTGCGCGTTCGCCCCGGCACTGGCAAGCACACCGTGAACGGTAAGCCGATCGATGTGTACTTCTGCACCGCGACTCAGCAGAACGCCGCAGTCGAAGCATTGCGCGTCACCAACACGACCGAACAGTACGACGTCGATGCAACCATTCATGGTGGCGGCGTGACCGGACAGTCCGGTGCAATGCGCATGGGCTTGGCTCGTTCACTCGTTGAACTCGATCCCGATTCACGTGCTGCACTCAAGAAGGCCGGCTTGTTGACCCGCGACTCACGTCGTAAGGAAAGCAAGAAGTACGGTCTGCGCAAGGCCCGTAAGGCCGGACAGTACACGAAGCGCTGATCGCGACTTCTATGTCGGGCGCAAGCAATTCGCCCCAGTTACACATGTCTATTGTTCCGTCATTTGGCACCGATGGTGTTCGTGGCGTTGCTATTAGCGAAATCACGCCTGAATACGCGCTTGCTCTTGGTCGTGCCGTTGGCACAGTTCTTGGTTCGCCGCGTTTAGTGATTGCACGCGATCCACGAGTATCTGGTCCCATTCTTGAAGCAGCGTTTTCTGCTGGTGCGGCATCTGTTGGTGTGCGCGTTGAACAACTGGGTGTCTTACCGACGCCGGCAGTTGCACTGATTGCGCAACTTGAAAATGTTCCTGGTGTGATGATCACCGCGTCGCACAACAAGTATTCCGACAATGGCGTCAAAGTGTTTGCGGCAGGCGGACGCAAGTTGACCGATGCCGATCAAGAGCTCATCGAGGCTGAAGTACACAAAGTTTTGAGTGGCGCCGCTCCAATCACTTCAGACGTTGGCATCATCGTTCGTCGTAGTGATGCGGTGACTTTATATGTTGATCATCTCGTCGAACTTTTCGGCGAAGGATCACTTGCTGGCTTACGTGTGGTCATTGACTCGGCCAATGGTGCAATGAGTCAAGTCGCACCGTTGGTGTTGCAGCGACTCGGTGCAGATGTGATTTCAATGAGTGATGCACCAAACGGTCGCAACATAAATGACGCGTGCGGTGCAACATCGCCGCAAACCTTGTGTGATTTTGTGAGCGGTACTGGCACTGGTGTTTCTGTTGATATTGGTTTTGCATTCGACGGAGACGGCGATCGCCTGATTGCAGTTGATGAAAATGGACGAGTAGTCGATGGCGATCGATTGATTGGATTGTCAGCTATTGATCGTCGTGACCACAACACATTGGCCAACAACACCGTTGTCGTGACTGTGATGTCAAATCTGGGCTTTCATCAAGCCATGAAGCAACAAGGCATCAATGTTGTGACAACTACTGTGGGCGACCGCTATGTGCTTGACGCTATGGAGCTTGGTGGATTTGTGATTGGCGGCGAGCAAAGTGGCCACATCATCCATCGCGATCTGGCCACCACCGGTGACGGGTTGTTAGCTGCAATTGTTTTGGCCCAATTGGTGCGACGACGCCAAGAAAATGATGGGTCAAAATTCTCACAACTCGCGAGTTCAGTGATGCACACATTCCCGCAAGTTCTTAAGAATGTCAAAGTTGCTGTGCGTCCGAATGATGTAGCCAAACTGTTAGCGCCAGAAATTGCCGCTGAAGAAGCAGTTCTTGGCGAAAACGGCCGCGTTTTGGTGCGGGCGAGTGGCACTGAACCACTGATTCGGGTGATGGTTGAGGCTCCGACCGCGCTGATGGCCGATGAAGTTGCTGATCGACTGGTCGCCGTTGCTGTCAACAAATGCGTGTGAGCCTGTCATGGCGTAGTTGTTCGGTAACCTGATTGTCATGTGTGGCATCATCGCTTTGGTCGGTCGACCCGCTCGGCGGAGTGCCCCCAGCGTGGCCGAAATCGTGCAAAAGCTTGATGCAGCTATTGCCAGT
>JBEDJE010000167.1:0-5072 GCA_041172985.1 Actinomycetota bacterium | reverse complement strand
CCCCAATAAGTACGCCATCAAATGGCGGTGCCTCAACAGAGCAGATTTTGGTTCTGAGGTTGTTCCACTCGTAAACAGGACGACCGCAATTTCGTCGTCGTTCTCAGCTGGCTCGATTGGTCCGACTTCTTCGAGATCAATGTTTGATAATCTCCGAAGCCAATCATCAAAAATCAGTGGTGACAATCCGATTAAACGATCTGCCGTCAATGGATCGGTCAGCACTAAAGAATTCGGATAACGCTCAATCAACGATCGCAGTTGGCGATCTTCCAGTCGATAATTCACCGGCACAAACGGAACGCCAGCCCATGCTGCAGCAAACAAGCCGATGGGAAGCAAGGGATGATTTTCACCTACGTAAATGACCGAGGCGTACTTATTGTGAACTTGGGTCGCACCGAGACGAACAAGAAAACCAAACTCAGTTCCGGTTATCTGTGAATTTTCATCGCCTAATAGAACGCGCTCGTCAAACCCAGATTCGACCATCTCGACGAGCGAAGAAAGATGCATCTCGGCTCGCCGTAGTCAGACTAGAAACGAGGACCGTTGGTCTTTTTCTTTTCGGGTGCCCTGAATGGAGCTTCGATCAACATTTCGAAGCGACCGTCGTCGGGCTGATTGGGTTCGTTCAGGCGCTGCAAGTAGGTCTTGATTGCGGCACGCGCACCAGCGACATGATCACCCTTGATACCAACCGAACGGCTGAGAGCATCCTTGGCCTTAGTAACACGTTCTTTACGGGCCGCTTTTTCTTCTTCGGAGCGAGCCTGAGGAACCTTGCCGGCTTTGGCCTGTTCGGCGGCCAGTCGGCGCGCTTCAGCGGCTTGCAATGGAGTCAATTTGGGTGAGTTGGTCACGATGGTTCCTTTGTTTACGTTGTGTTGGTGCCCAGGATGGGACTTGAACCCATACTCTCTTGTTAGAGAAGGGGGGTTTAAGCCCCCCGCGTCTGCCTATTCCGCCACCTGGGCACTGTCCAACAGGATAGGGGTTAAGCGACCTGAGACGGTCGGTCGATCGGCGATGCCTCACAAGTAAATCCGAGCGCGAGCCACATTTCGCCCCGCAACCGATCGGCCATCGGCGGGGCCAGCAGATTGGCGACAACCAGACCCTCGATCATGTCGGCCAAAACTGCAACCCACGGCCGACCTTTCACCCGAACTGCCACCGTTGTCCCACCGTCAAAACGACGAATCGAACGGTCGGCTCCGACAATGCGTGGCGGGCAGCGAAATCCGGGCACGGTTAAACCACGAGTACGAGCCTCTCGCCCAAGCGTGCGGGCGGCGGTGGCGAAGTGAACGGTCGTGGCTTCCATGAGAAAGAACACTTTGACAAAGGGGTATGGCACAGAACATCAGAGAAGCAAGACGGATCAGTTAACCCGCCATACCTCACCCCCGACCTAAGGTTTCGCCGTGAGGAGCCACCATGTCCGAGTCTTATAACCCCGCCCACGCGCCGATCTCGAACAAGCCCTCTTGCCTGTCGCTCATCTTCTTCCCGACATCGCCACCTATGAGAATCGCTTTTATCTCAACAAACAAGGTCTGACTAACGCCCTGTCATGCGAAGGATTTTACCTGAATGGCCAAGGCCCCTTTGAATGGACAAGCGCCAACTGCAAAGGCACCATCGTCCACAAAGCCATTGAAGTTTCGATCAATCTGCGTCACCCCATGCCGCCAACCGATCTCGTTGAAGAATCAATTTCGCGGCTCAGCAACGACGCCGGAAAATCAATTAGCGAATTCCTCATCACTCTTGACGAATTCGCTCGTGCCGAATTAGTTGGCGAGTGCAGTGCTCTCTTCACGCGCTTCACCGAATGTTTTCCTCCTATCAAAAGTTCGTGGATTCCACAGGTTGAAAGTTCGCTGGCCCTCAATCTTTCAAACAACCGCATTCGTATTGGCGGCAAAGTCGACCTTGCACTTGGCAAGCCACCTGACAAAGTCATTATCGATCTCAAAACAGGTCGCTGGTCACCCGCGCACTATGACGATTTGCGCTTGTATGCACTCATCGATTTCTTAGCTATCGGCAACGCCCCGCGAAAAGTCGCGAGCTATTACCTCGACACCGCCGAGGTACATCAAGAAGATATTTCTGAAGCTGTTCTTCGTTCGACAGCTCGCCGGTTACAAGACGGACTTGTGCGCGCTATTGAATTAAAACTCGGAGCAGCCGAACCAGCCTTACGCCCTGCAGTAAGTTGCAATTGGTGCGCAATTAGCAACGACTGTTCAACAGGTCTTGAATACCTAGCGAAAAAGCACGAAGAAGAAGGCTGGTAGTTCGTCAGCGAACATGCGGCGACATCAGTGCCACGGGTAAACCGAGGCCGACATCTTTTTTGACCGAAGCAATACGTCGACCATGTTGCACCGCGTCACGCGGCGCACCAATGGCATCGGGACCGAGCCAAGCGATTGCAGAATCAAGATCATCCACGACAAATACGACTCCCCAAATTTCTGCGGAAGTTTCGGGAGCCAGGTCGGGACGTTCAACAATTTCAAGAATGAGCGAACCAGCTCGATGAAAACCTTGACGCACCCCGTGACCCGCATCACGAATTCTCTTCAGCGGCAGGCCAAGTTGTTCGGTGATCGCGCCACAGGTACGTTCGAGTGATCCGGTTGTAATGACAACGTGATCAATCGCAGTGACCGCAAATTGGTGGGTCAGTTCAGGCATGGGTTGAAGTTCGGCGATGACACGCGTTGCGACACCGTCGACTGAGTGAGTGGTGGCATCATCAGACCGCACGGTCCAGCCGGTGGCGCAACTACCACTCGCCGACGGTTCGGCAATTTCGGGCAAGAAACGAAAACCTAAACCGGCAATTGAGATACAAGAAACTAAAAGTCCATCAGGTTGCCCGACAGAAAAAGATGAAAAGCCGAGACGATGCCACGGGTCAATCGACGACGACAACCACAGATCAGCGATTGTTGTCATGACGATGACACCTCTTCATTGACAGATTGATTTAAGTGAGCCCGTATGAGACCCGGTGAGATTTCTACCCCGTACCTTGGTACCGGGATTCCGGAAATCAGGTGAAACGAGAAAGAAGGACCTCAGCCGCGACCCATGTTGGGGCGCTTACCGTGGTTCGCCTTTGAGCGGCGGAGCCGGGCCTTGCGCTTCTTGGTCTTCTTTGACATAGGTATGAGAGCCTACAGCCCGAGTCGCCAGAACGAACTCGGCCAGACATGAAACCAAAACTTTTACCTTCACCGCCGAACAAACCGACGTCCCCGACCCAGTCCTAACCCAATTCCTGCTCCGACAATGACCACCGATATTGCCAAGACCCCTCGTGAAATCGGTCCGGTGTGGGCAAGTTCGGCAGCTTCAACCGACAATTCGGGGATCTTGGGCCCGACGACTGGCCCCGAAATCTCGTCGTAGGTCACCGAATTATTTTGCCCAACGGGCCCGTCGATCGTTGGCGACACAACAACGTTGGCGGTCACAACAACTGGTTCATCGGACCCCCGAGTCGTTTCCGAGCAGTCAGACGAGCCCGGACTTTCGGTCATAAAGGCCACATTCACGGTCCCTTGCGGCACCTCTACCGTGCCCCGACCAAGATCGTTGGTCACGAGAAGTGCGGGTTCACCAATCAATTCGTCATCCGTTCCGATGAAAGAGGCAAATACTTGATGACGCTTCAATGGTGTATCGCCGAAATGCACATAGACCGACGCTGTCTGCGCCGTTCTTAGCGTCGACGCATCAATGGGATCAAGCGTTCCCTCGATTTGATACGACACACATGGTTTCGGTTCGGCCAACACTGGCTGTGCAGAACCAAAGTTCCCCAGCAAGAACAGTCCGAATGAAGAGGCAATTGTTGTCACGACCAAATAGTTGAGTTTCATGTCCGAGTGTGTGAATGCCATGACCACGTGCGGTGGTCGGTAGCCTGCCTAGCGTCATGGAACGCTTCGGATTAGTCGGTCTCCCCAACGCGGGCAAAAGCTCGCTGTACAACGCTCTCACCGGTGGAGGCGCACTTGCTGCCCCCTACGCCTTTGCGACCAAAGACCCCAACATCGGAGTAGCCAAAGTTCCCGATGAGCGACTCGATCGCATTGGTGTCATGTCAAAAACTAAATCTCTGATCCATGCATCGGTTCAAGTTGTAGACATCGGCGGACTCGTTGAAGGTGCCAGTAAAGGCGAAGGCCTCGGCAACAAATTCTTGGCCAACATTCGAGAAGTTGACGCGATCGTTCTTGTCTTGCGCGCTTTTGAAGACGACGATGTTCCTGGCCCGTCCGATCCACTCGAACACTTGCGCGTTGTTGAAATTGAACTCGCCTTAGCCGACCTCGAAACGGTCGAGAAGCGACTCAATCAGGCGACCCGTCAGGCCAAGCTCGATAAATCTGCCGCTGCCGAACTCGAGGCACTGCAAGCCGCTTACGACGCACTCAGCCAAGGACTCCCCTTGTACCGTGCCGGGCTCAAAGAAGAGTGGCGCGAAACGCTTCAGCCATATTTCTTGTTGACCAATCGCTCGGTGTTAGCCGTTGTGAATGTCGGCGAAAACGAACTCGACAAAATTCCGGCAGTTGAAAAAATCGTGCGCGATGAATTCTCAACAGCCGGCGCCAATGTTGAAGTCATTGGCATGTGCGTGCAACTCGAGGCAGAAGCAGCCACGATTGTCGATCCAGTTGAGCGCGCCGAAATGCTCGAGGGATTCGGTTTGGGCGAAGGTGCTCTTTTCCGTATGGTCCGCAGCGCTTATCACTTGCTCGGATTACGTACGTATTTCACAACTGGTGAAAAAGAAACTCGGGCCTGGACCTTTTACGCTGGTTCAAGCGCTCCCGAATGTGCTGGTCGCATTCACACCGATTTCCAGCGTGGCTTTATTAAGGCTGAAGTCATCCACTGGGATGAACTACTTGAAATAGGCGCATGGAACAAGGCCAAAGATGTTGGCAAGATCCGCATCGAAGGCAAGGAATACCATCCCGAAGATGGCGACGTGATGGAGTTCCGCTTCAACGTCTAAGTTTGTTCAAGGTTCATCGTTCGTC
>JBEDJE010000166.1:0-3618 GCA_041172985.1 Actinomycetota bacterium | reverse complement strand
ATGACACCTTGCACGGCATTACCGTCGAATAACTGGTGGGGTCGGGCGAACGACGAATCGTCTTTACAACTTGTTCAGTTGGGCAATGGGGTCGGGCGAGGCTTGAGCGTCTACATTTGGTCGTAACGAAATTTGTGAGTAACGAAGGGCGTCTGGCTCTGAGTTTGTTGAAGGGACACTTGTGAGTAACGAACGCGAGATCATGACATGGGAAGTCTTCGGCGAGGCATCACGAGCCTTGGCGCAAATGGTCGCCGAAGACGGTTATGACCCCGACATGATTTTGTCGATTGCTCGCGGCGGACTCTTGATTGGTGGTGCACTTGGCTATTCACTCGCAGTGAAGAACGTCTACACCATGAATGTCGAGTTCTACACCGGAGTTGATGAGCGACTTGAAGTGCCGCGTATTTTGCCGCCGGCTCCAGACTTTGTTGACCTCGGTGATGCCAAGATTTTGATCGCTGATGATGTCGCCGACACTGGGCACACGTTGCGTAGTGTGCAGAAATTCTGTGAAGGAAAAGTCGGTGAAGTGCGCACCGCTGTGCTCTATGAGAAGTCGCATTCAGTTGTTCAAGCCGACTACGCCTGGAAGAAGACTGACCTCTGGATCAACTTCCCGTGGAGCGACAAAGACCCGTTCATTCAACGTGACGGGCACGTTAAAGACGCCTGAGTTTTGATCGTATTGAGTGATCAGCGACCCGGTGCACCAGCGCAATAACTGTTGTTGTAAACAGTCGTCACGTCATCAGTGACTTCGACGCCTTGCGCGGCATAGATCGGTTGCAAGATGTCGTACAACTTCTGAACTTTTGCTTCGTCGAATGAGCAGTAGGTTCCGTCGGGGCTATTGGCTCCGATCTCAAGTTCGTCGAGCAAGTCAAGACCGAATGAATTGAGTTCGGGACTCAGTCTCCAAAAACCGTCGTACGTATTGTTGATTTCAATCATCGTGTCGGTGACCGGAGTTGGATCGCTGTAGAAATCAACCCAGGCCTGCGCCAATTTAGGAATGAATAACTTGAGACATTCATCTAGTTCGGTCACTCGACTTTGCAACATGGTGATTGATGACGGGTAGTTGTCGTATCCGAGTTGGTCAACTGTAAAGAATGAGACGTCGGCCGGAGCGCCGTCTTTCCAGGGGATGTCGTTTTCGTATTTATAAATTTCGTTAGTTGCAAAACCTTGTTGGAGCAATTTGCCTGATGCGGCAACCCATGCAGCATCAGAACCGTTGTAGCTCGGATCACTTTGATCGGGGGTGATGTAGCCCTTCTCAATGAAGTAGTCAATGTAGGCAAGGCCGGGGAAGTGAATGTAACTAGCTCCGGTTGTGGCAAGGTCTTCGGGATTCTGTACGTCAAATTGTGCGGGATCCCACATGACCATCATGGGATCTTTGTCGAGGGTCTTGGCGACAGCGACGAGTGGCAGCGCTGCTGAATCTTTAATGATGTCGGCAACGCTGATGAACGCCATGTCGGCTTTGCCATTGACAAGAACTGCGCTATTGCGCATATCAGCGTTCCTTGCCAGAATTTCCACCTCTTGTAAACCGCCAACTGCATAGGCCGACTGAACTGGGCCCGAATACGACATTGAATCTTTGCTCGCAGTTCCGCCCGAGCCGATGAGTTGGTAGACGCCGCCATGCTCAAGTTCGGGGAACCAGTCAGTTTGGATAGTCAACTTGCTCGGGCAAGGTCCGGCGTTGCTCGGCGAACCACTTGAACCATCATCAGATCCGCATGCAACCATGAGAGACGACAGACCGATGATTGATATTGCGGCGATAGTGCGAATTTTCATGACTTCCCTTTGAGTGTTCTGAGAACTTTAAATGAGGATGGACGTTGAGCCAAGTTGGAGTCATGCCAATTTCGAATGGCTCGTGATGTGATCCAACCAATGACAACGAACATCAATATTCCGAATAGTGAAGCCATGATCGTCCCAGCAAACATTTCAGGACGTTGAATTGATTGTTGCTGGCGTGTGCGAATGTAGTAGCCGATGCCTTTTTCGCCCTTGGCGAAAAAGAAATCGGCAACAACCGAACCAATGACGGCACTTCCTGAGGCGATGCGGATTCCTGTCATAAGAGACGGCAATGCACTTGGGAACTCGAGTTTGACCAAACGGGTCCAGCGCCTGGCTTGATTCAAGGTGAATAGATCATGCAAAGCCCGGTCGGTTGATTGGAGTCCGAAGAGCATGTTCGTAATGACGGGGAAGATCGCAACCAAAACAGTGACCACGAGCCGTACGCCCAGTTCTTCGCCAAACAATTCGGTCAGGAGTGGGGTGATCGCCAAAATTGGGACTGTTTGCAAAATGACGGCGTACGGAAAAAGTGACTTTTCAATTCCCTTGGAAAGATTCATGAGAACCGCGATGAACACTCCGAGCACGACGGCAATCAGAAGTCCGAGCAAGGTGACCTTGACCGTCGGCCACATGTATCCAAGGATTGGTCGTAATCCGTTGACCTTGTCATTGAGAGGAAAAAAACCATCGGTGACAATTTCGTGTGGATAGGGGAGAGCGTTGCGTCGTTGGACTGGATTGTCGTAATGAAGCTTGGCGTAGGTATACCAAATCGAAAGGAATACGACGAATGTCGTGAGTGGCAAGAATACGTTTGAGGCTCGGCGATTCTGTGAAAGTCGTCCAAAGAGTTTCATGAGTTGGCCAACTTGAGGTCGTGGCTGATGCGACCACATAATTCCGCAAACTCGGCGCTGTAACGAATATCAGGCAGGCGCGGAAACGGAAAATCAATAGTGTGTTCGGAGATAAATCGTCCGGGTTGTGATGACATCACAATCACGCGAGTTGATAAGAAGACTGCTTCTTGAATGCTGTGGGTGATAAACAGGCCAGCGAATTTCTCCTGCAGAAAGATGCTGAGTAACTCATCATTCAAATGTTCTCGAGTCATTTCATCGAGCGCACCGAATGGTTCATCAAAGAGAAATACTCGGGGTTGAGAAACCAAAGACCGAGCCAACGAGCAACGCATTTTCATTCCGCCAGACAACTGATGTGGAAACTTGGTGACGTGATCGTTCAGGTTGACCAAGTTGATGGCCTTTTGCGCAGATTCTGTGCGTAGTTCTTTTGGTACTCCTAGCAGTTCGGCGTTGAGTTCAACATTTTTTTGAACATTTCGCCACGGCAATAAAACTGAATCCTGAAAAACATATCCAAGGCTCTTGCGATCAACGTCGCAACTTCCTGATGTTGGCTGTTGTAAGCCCGAGATAATTCTCAGCAAAGTGCTTTTCCCACAACCAGACGGTCCAACAATGGTGACAAACTCGCCGCGGTCAACGGTGAGGTCAACTCCATCGACGGCTTGAGTGCCATCGGGAAAAGTCATGGAGATATTGCGCAGATTTAACGCGGTCATATCTGTGCCCACAAGTTGTTTGCCTCAAGCACTTTCTTAAGAGTGATTGACTGATCGGTCATCAATCCGTGAACTCCGAGGTCAATTAAATGTTGCATGTCGTGGGCCTGGTCAATCGTCCAGACGTGAACGGGTTTGTTGGCCTTGTGGGCTGCACGGAGCGATCTTTTGGTGACGACCGGGATTGGGCCCTGACG
>JBEDJE010000165.1:0-5526 GCA_041172985.1 Actinomycetota bacterium | reverse complement strand
CCAAAACCGTTCGTACCCACAAGCATCGGCGCACTGTGCCAATGCTGTCGTCTGAGCTAAAGCATCACCGCTTGACGCACCTTCACGAAGAATCGACAGATCAAGAACCGATATCGGCACTCCCTGTCGTTGAGTCATCTCAGTTTTCAGACTGCAGCGTTAGCAGCCGCACGACGAACCGCCGCGACGACTTCGTCGGCTGGAGCACCAGGACCGAGAATTTCTGCAATTCCTGCTGCCTTCAATTCGGCAACATCGCCATTCGGCACGATTCCACCAATCACAACTGGAATATCGACGCCACGGGCACGGATTCGGCACGATTCCACCAATCACAACTGGAATATCGACGCCACGGGCACGGATCGCAGCAACAACGAGCGGCGCAAGTGTCATGTGAGCACCAGACAACATCGAGAGACCTACGACATCAACGTCTTCGTCAACAGCAGCTGCCGCAACTGTTTCAGGAGTCTGGAAGAGACCGGTGTAGATGACTTCGATTCCGGCATCGCGCAACAAGCGAGCGACAACCTTAACTCCACGGTCATGACCATCAAGACCAACCTTGGCAACAAGAACTCGTAGTGACGTGTTTTCAGTGTTCATCAGATTGTGGGTACCTCGACGTGGCGGCCGAAGACTCCGGCCATGGTGTTCATCATTTCGCCAACGGTGGCGTACACATTCGAAGCATCAATCAATGCTGGCATCAAGTTGACTTCGGTATCAACCGCATCCTTAGCCAATCGATCCAAAGCATCTTGTACAGCTACTTCGTTGCGGTCTTGCTTCACGGCCGACAAACGCTCACGCTGCTTCTTTTCATCGGCGTTGGTGATCTTGAGGGTGTCCATCTGGTCCTCTTCGTTACCTTCAAGGAACTTGCTTACACCAACAATGGTGCGCTCACCTCGGTTGAAAGCCCGCTCGAGATCGTACGCGCTGTCGGCAATACGACCCTGGAACCAGTTCTCGTCAATTCCAACGATGCAACCCTCAAGCATTGAGCCATGTCCCATTTCGTCGATCTTCGCAAAAATCTCTTCAGCGTGACGTTCCATTTCGTCGGTGAGTGCTTCGACGTAATACGAACCACCTAGTGGGTCGGCCACATGTGCAACATTGGTTTCATAAGCAATGACTTGTTGAGTACGCAAAGCAATACGAGCCGAACGTTCGGTTGGCAAGGCCAATGCTTCATCCATTGAGTTGGTGTGCAGTGACTGTGTTCCACCAAGCACACCGGCAAGAGCTTCAATCGCAGTTCGCACAATGTTGACTTCGGGTTGCTGAGCGGTCAACGACACACCAGCGGTCTGAGTATGGAATCGCAATTGCATTGAACGCTCGGTTGTCGCACCGTAACGCTCTTTCATCCAACGCGCCCAAATGCGACGAGCCGCGCGGTACTTCGCGATCTCTTCAAAGAAGTCGATATGAGCATTGAAGAAGAACGACAAACGCGGGGCGAATGCATCAACTGGCAATCCGGCCTGGCGAGCTAACTCAACATAGGCGAATCCGTTGGCCAATGTAAATGCCAGTTCTTCGGCCGCGGTCGAACCAGCTTCACGAATGTGATAACCAGAAATCGAAATTGAGTTCCAACGCGGCATTTCGGCGGCGGTGAAGGCCACGGTGTCGCGCACCAGGCGCATTGACTGGCGTGGAGGGAAAACGAACTCTTTTTGAGCTTGGTATTCCTTCAAGATGTCATTTTGCAAAGTACCGCCCAACTTGGCACGGGGCACTCCGGCATTTTCGGCTTGGGCCACAAACATCGCGAGCAAAACTGCGGCTGGCGAGTTAATCGTCATTGATGTTGTGATGCTTCCGAGGTCAATATCGGAGAACAAGTCACTCATGTCGGCGAGAGTGTCAATCGCAACTCCACATCGACCAACTTCTCCAAGAGACATCGGGTCGTCAGAGTCAAGGCCGAGAAGAGTTGGCATGTCGAACGCAGTGGAGAGTCCGTCGCCACCCGACTTCAGAATTTCTTTGAACCGCTGATTGGTATCAATAGCGGTACCGAATCCAGCAAACATCCGCATCGTCCACAACTTTGAGCGATACATCGACGCGTATGGTCCTCGCGTGTACGGATAGACACCCGGAAAGTCGCCATCTTCGGGACCGTAAACCGGTTCGAGCGGAATGCCCGACATCGTTTGATAGTTCTCATCACGAACTTTCGACTCGTCGAAAGCCTTTTGCCATTGTTCACGGGGATTCGTCACGCCTCTATTCTGACGACTGCCAACCCATTTCCCCCACTTGAAGCCCAATTAGAACGGCTTCAGTTGCCAATTTCACGCTCGGTGCGCTCGCTCTGAGGCAATGCGCACTCGGCGGTTCCCCCTGGCATTCGGTCGCGGTTCTTTGCTACCCATCGGTAAGCAACTCCAGCGATCTGTTTGATACCAGGCAACAGCATCAGATAGCCCAATATCGCCCAACCCTTTTTGCCGTAGATCAAAATACGAGCGACCGCGACATGTGCCGATGTCACCCGACCACCTTCAATGAACTGAACCGCGGTTTCGCATTGCTCTTGGGTCAGACCCAATTCGGGCAAGTTAGATCTTTGCCACGGCTGGATACGGGGGTGGCGACGAATTCGGCGTTCAATGAATCGCACGCTGCTAGTACAAAACGCGCAGTCGCCGTCGAAAATCAGCAGCGCTTTTGCCTCGACATCCGCAGCTACGTTCATGAGATCAGTGTGCCACCTCTTACGAGGTGATCCTCAAAGTTAGAATCTGGAATGGTTCGAGTTGGACATTGATCATCCCATCGTTGATCGATACAGCGCTCAAACCCGATGGCTCTTCTAGTGCATTGCACTGTGCGACGACGCCAGTGAGGCGCAAAACGCTCAAAGTACCCGATGTTCGCGCTCCCCGCGTTTCCCAAAGCCTGACCACGAGGTCTCCCGATCCATCATCGGCCATCTTCAACACACTGATCAATGCTCCCCGTACATCAAGACGGATTCCCGAACTGATCGCTGCGGGCGTTCCAGACAGCAACCGGTATGGGTGAGCAATTTTCGCACTTTCAATTTCGATCGCTTCCACATCACCGGGACCTTCGTCGATATACAGCGACCATTCGACTCGCTGCCGTCCGATATCGGCCTGTGGGTCGGGAAATTTTGGCGAACGAAGCAGCGTTAAAGCCAAGGCATTCCCGCGAATGTCATATCCACGCGGACCATCAGCCAAAATTGCCACGCCGCAACCAGGTTCACCAACGTGTACATACCGATGCGCACATACTTCAAACTTGGCGACATCCCATGAAGTGTTGTGATGACGCGGACGACGAACATGTCCGAATTGCGTTCCGCAAGTCGCTTCACGCGCCATGACTCCAGTCGGCAGAATCATCTGTAAACGAAGCTCTGCTTCTTTCCAATCGGCATCAAGCGCAACATCAAGTCGAAACGAGCCAGCGTCAAGTGACCATCGCACTTGAAACTTTGACAACTCTGTTGCAAAATCGGCGACGACGACCACTCGAAGATCAGACGCCGATTCAATTCGCGGACCTTTCACTGTGCGCAATGGAATTTCTGGCGAATTGGCATCAGCCATGTCGATATCCCATGCGTCATATTCGGCGGGTGTGTCTTGTCGAAGCACAAACGAGCTCATTCGTTGATCGCTCAAGAGCGAGCGACCCGATCGACAATCACGCAATTCACTGATATCGCCCAACTCGTTCCACGCGACGTGAATAATTCCATTAGATATTGCAAGTTGATTCTCATCTTGCTCAACTGAAACTGGCGCAACCTGCGATGGAAGTTCGGTCAAAAACTGTTGGGTTCCCGATAACGCCGGAACATCAATCCAGCAGGCTTCCCCGTTGACATCAACAATTGGCTAAGTACCGAGTCCAAGAGTTGACCAACCTCTTCAGCAACAGCGGCGTGCTCGGCTTCGGCATCATCGTGTACCCAAGCGATTGACGAGCCTGGAATGATGTCGTGGAACTGTTGAGTCAGAACTCTCTGCCACAGACCATCGATTTCACCAACTCTTTGACCCGAAACTGCTGACCAAACTTCGAGTTCATGCAATAGACGTTCACTGTTTCGATTGCCCTGCTTCGTGCCAAGTTGCGAACTGTAGGTTCCGCGATGCTTTTCAAAATACATTTCACCGACCCAAGTTTGAGCCTGCTCACCATATTCTTGTTCGGCATCAGCAAAGAAGTTTCGAATCTTTCCGAAGGAAACTTTGGGAACACCTTCAAGATTGTTCGCCAACCTGCCACGATCAATCATGGTTTGAGTTGGGCCACCACCACCGTCACCATGCCCGTACAAGACGAGCGAACGATTCGCGCCAACATGATCGGCAAAGTTCTTTTCAGCGAACCTCAATTGTGAAGGCGTCAGCAGGGCGTTGTACGTATCAACCGGACTGAAGTGAGTGAATACGCGAGTGCCATCAATGCCTTCCCACCAAAAAGTGTGATGCGGGAATTTATTCGTCTCATTCCAACTCAATTTTTGGGTAAAGAACCAACGCGCACCGCCGTGCTGAACGATTTGCGGAAGTGTTCCTGGATAACCAAAGTCATCCGGAAGAAACGCACCATCACAACGCACGCCAAACCACGATTGAAACGCGCGTTGCCCGTATACCATCTGCCGCAACAAACTTTCGCCAGTGGGCAAATTCAGGTCGGTTTCAACCCACATACCGCCCACCGGTTCCCATTGCCCAGCGGCAACAAGTTTGACAACTTCGGCGAATATTTCTGGAGCGTCTTCGCGAACCCACGCATAGTGCTGCGCCTGACTATGACTAAACACGACATCAGGGTTCTTTTTCAATAGGTCAACGGCGTTAGCAAAAGTACGAACTGCCTTGCGCCGAGTTTCCCGAATGGGCCACAACCACGCCGTATCCAAATGTGCGTGCCCAGCGGCAACGATTTGATGAGCCGTCCCAATTGCTTCGGCACCAAGCACAACCTTGATTTCATTGAGAGCAGCAGCGGCCGTCGCCGAGACGCGATTGACGTCGAGCGCGTTGCCAGCACGTTCGAGCGCAGCGAATAACCGAGCACGTTGAGACGAGCCATCATCAAGATCAATCGCCAAATCAATCGCAGCGTGTAATGCCACCGCCAACTGATTGACACCAGCGTCATAAACAGAAACATCTGCTCGTCGCAATTGGTACAAGAGTGCATCACCAGATGTCGCTGGATCGCCTAGTGGTGTTGCTCCATAGCCAAAGGCGTGACCCGCAATGATCGGAGTCGCGGCTGCTTCAATCCAAATTTCAATGACTTCACCCGCAACACCAATGCCAAGATCTACAAGACGACGATCTGGCTGTACCGCATGCATAATTTTCCCGTGACGATACGCAAGTCCTTCAACTTGGAATCCATCACCACGAGCGTTAAATCCCAAATCAATGGAAGCAACGAGGGGTTGCCCCTCAAGCGATGACGGAACTGTGGCGATCATTTTGAACCAAACGGTGTGCCACGCTTTGC
>JBEDJE010000164.1:0-3689 GCA_041172985.1 Actinomycetota bacterium | reverse complement strand
GCGAAGCACTTGGTGTTTTCAAGCGGCCTGCCGCGTCAACAGGTTGGCGCGACTGGGTGGTTACAGTCGACCACAAGAAGCTCGGCATTATGTACGGCGTCACCGCCTTCTTCTTCTTCATCGTGGGCGGAGTTGAAGCACTGCTCATTCGTTTGCAACTGATTGCTCCTGATGGAAAAGTTCTGAACGCCGATCAGTACAACCAGATGTTCACGATGCACGCGACGACCATGGTGTTCTTGTTCGTGATGCCGATGGCTGCTGCATTCGCCAACTATTTTGTGCCGTTGCAAATTGGCGCACGCGACGTGGCCTTCCCGCGACTTAATGCTTTTGGTTTCTGGTGCTTCTTGTTTGGTGGTTTGTTCTTGAACTCCTCATGGTTCTTGGGCGGCGGAGCCGACGGTGGTTGGTTCATGTATGCCCCAAATAGCAGCACCTTGTTCTCACCGAGTCTCGGAATTGACTTCTGGACACTTGGTCTTCAGATCACTGGTATTGCGTCATTGACTGGCGCAATTAACTTGATTGTCACCGTCCTCAATATGCGGGCCCCGGGCATGAAGATGATGCGTATGCCCATCTTCACGTGGATGGTTCTCGTGACCCAGTTCTTGCTGTTGTTCGCAATTCCGGTCATCACCGTTGCATTGTTCTTGCTGACCTTCCAGCGTTCATTCGATGCAACATTCTTTGATGTCGCTTCTGGTGCCGACCCATTGTTGTGGCAACACTTGTTCTGGATCTTCGGTCACCCCGAGGTGTACATCATGATTTTGCCGTCCTTTGGCATCATCAGTGAAGTCCTTCCGGTGTTCTCGAAGAAGCCATTGTTTGGTTACCCCATCGTTGCGATGTCGGGTGCTGCCATCGGATTCGTTGGATGGGGCGTGTGGGCTCACCATATGTTCGCTTCTGGTCTCGGCCCAGTTTCGGTCACCGTCTTTTCGATGGCGACCATGGCGATCGCTGTTCCTACCGGCGTCAAGATCGTGAACTGGGTCATGACAATGTGGGGCGGCAAACTTTCTTTCACCGTGCCGATGTTGTTTGCCATTGCTTTGGTTGTGCAGTTCACCATTGGTGGTCTGTCGGGTGTCACTCACGCAGTTGCGCCTTCCGACACGCAACAGACTGACACGTACTACATCGTTGCCCACTTCCACTATGTGTTGTTTGGTGGAGCAGTATTCGGTTTGTTCTCGGGCTTTTATTACTGGTGGCCCAAGATGTTCCGTCGTCAACTGAACGAAGGGCTCGGAAAGTGGAACTTCTGGTTGATGGTGATCGGAATGAACCTCACTTTCGGACCGATGCACATTCTCGGATTGCAAGGTCAGCCCCGTCGTATGGGGGTCTGGACCGAAGCTCGCGCCGGTGAGGGATTCTTCAACTTTGGTTTCTGGAACAGAGTCGCATCAATCGGTTCGTTCGTACTTGGTATCGGTGTGCTGATGTTCTTGGTCAACGTGATCTACACCCACAAGTCAAAGAAGGTTGCGATTTCTCCACTCGACCCATGGGATGCACGCACCCTTGAGTGGATGACTCACAACCCACCTCAAGAACACAACTTCGACACCATTCCGACAGTTGGTCACCTTGATGAGTTCTTCCATCGCAAGTACGAAACCGATGCGTCAACGCACGCCGTCAAGCAAGTGCATAGTGCTGAAGAAGTGATGGCCGAACTCAATGCTCATCCCGATGAGCACATTCACATGCCGTCACGTTCGTACTGGCCAATTTTGTTGGCCCTGTCCTTGCCGGTCATTGCATACGGTTTGATTTACAACCGGATGTTGATGGCAGTCGGCGCCGCCATGACGTTGCTCACAATGTTTGGTTGGTCCATGGAACCATCGACGTCACCCGACGACGATTTCGATCCCCCGGCACCTGGTGAAGGTGGCGGCCACACGAAGGAGCTGTCGCCCCTTGGCTGAAACAGCAATCTCCCACGGTCATGATGTAGGTCATGGCGCACACTCCTCAACGGGCTTGTCTAACAACAAGCTCGGTATGTGGATGTTCCTCGGTTCAGAGTGTCTCCTTTTTGGTGGACTGATCTCGACCTACATGTTGTACAAAGGTCGAGTCAATGCCGGACCACAGCCCGATCAGATCTTTGATATTCCTTTCACCTCGGTGAGTTCGTTCATTTTGTTGATGAGTTCGTTGACGATGGTGCTGGCTGTTTCGGCAGCCCAGCGCAAAGACGAACGCAACATGAATCTGTGGCTCGTCATTACTGCTGTACTTGGAGCAACTTTCGTCGGTGGTCAGGTGTACGAGTTCACCGCTTTCTACCGCGAAGGATTGGGCTTTACGACCAGCCTCTTCGGTTCAAGTTTCTACACGTTGACCGGATTCCACGGAGTCCACGTATCGGTCGGAATCATCATGCTGATGGCTCTGGTTGGTATGAACCGCAACAAGCGCATTCCCGGCGACAGAGCAGAAGTTGTCGAATTGGTCGGGTTGTACTGGCACTTTGTTGACATCGTTTGGATCATTATTTTCACCCTCGTCTACCTGATTCCGTCCTGAGGAGCGACCCATGAGTACCGCTACCGAACACGTCGAACACACCGATGGCCATGAGGCCGAACATCACGGTTTGTCCGACAAGCAATACATCTATATCGCTTTGATTTTGGCGGCCTTGACGGCAATCGAGGTGTCAACCTATTACGTGGACTTCGGCCCGTTCTTTATGCCGACGCTGTTTATCTTGATGATTGTCAAGTTTGTAACCGTGGTCTCGTACTTTATGCACCTCAAGTTTGACAACAAGCTATTTACGTATTTGTTCTATTCAGGCTTGTTGTTGGCCATCGCCGTGTATTGCGGATTTTTAGCGACGTTTAAATTCTTCTTGCAGAAGGGTTGATCCCCATGGTCGGGGAGATTTTCGTCGACCCATGGCGTTACCAACTTCATCTTGAGGTGTGGTTGCTCATTGCCTTTCTTGTCGGTTCGTACATTTACGTTGTGCGGGTACTTGGTCCGAGGGCAGTACCTGCAGGAGAACCAATTATCACGCGTCGACAGTTGGTGTGTTTTATCACCGGCATCTTGATCATGTTTTTATCGACCGACTGGCCGATGCACGATATCGCTGAGGAGTATTTGTATTCGGTTCATATGTTCCAGCACATGTCGCTGACATATTTCATGCCACCTTTGGTGGTGCTGGCAACACCTGAGTGGTTTGTTCGAGTCCTCGTGGGCAACGGACGGGCTTATCGCGTCCTACAGTTCTTCACATTCCCAGTACGGGCGGGACTGTTATTCAATCTAGGTGTCGTCATTAGCCATATCCCAGGCGTCGTGAACGCATCAGTGTCAAACGGTCCCTTGCATTACTTCGTGCATGTGCTTCTTGTTTTGACATCTATTTTGATGTGGATGCCGGTGTGCGGACCGCTCAAAGAATTGCAGATGGCGCCAATGCCAAAGATGATTTATCTCTTCTTGAATAGCGTTGTCGCGACCATCCCCGCTGGTTGGTTGACCTTCGCTGAAGGAGTGGTGTACAAGCATTACAACATTCCCACTCGAGTGTGGGGAGTCTCGGTGAGCAATGATCAGCAGATCGCTGGTGCCATCATGAAGTTGGGCGGCTCAATCTTCTTATGGACGATCATCGTCGCAATGTTCTTTAGGCACTTTGTGAAAACCTTTAG
>JBEDJE010000163.1:0-3691 GCA_041172985.1 Actinomycetota bacterium | reverse complement strand
TGACGAAAAAGTTGCATCACTCCACTTGGGTGCACTTGGAGTCAAGTTGACCAAGTTGACCGACGAGCAAGCTGACTATTTAGGTGTCGCTCCTTCGGGACCATTCAAGCCCGAGCGTTACCGCTACTAATGACGAAGTTGTACGCAGAAAAGCTAGCTCGGTGTATCACCGGGCTAGCTTTTTTCGGTTTTGGAATCACGTTGTTTCTACGCGCCAATCTTGGACTGGCGCCGTGGGACATTTTCCATAAGGGTTTGTCAGAAAAATTCGGCATTTCCATTGGTCTCGTCATTCAAGGTGTTGGCTTATTGCTTTTGGTGCTGTGGATTCCGTTGCGGCAACGTCCAGGCGTCGGAACAATTTTGAATGCTGTTGAAATTGGTCTTGTCGTCAATCTGACCAAGCCCTTGATTGGCGAACCCGACCAGTTGGTCATTCGTGCATTGATGGTGATCGCGGGAGTCTTGGTGGTCGGCATCGGATCGGCCTTGTACATCGGCGCTGGTCTCGGATCGGGTCCGCGCGATGGTTTGATGCTCGGCCTATCGAAGCGATCGATTGCTGGTCGTCAGATCAGTATTCGGGTGGCGCGAACTGCCGTCGAACTGACCGTGATGGTGGCCGGAATTTTCTTAGGGGGCACGGTCGGAATCGGTACGGTGATTTTTATGTTCGGCATCGGTCCGCTTGTGCAGTTGATTTTGCCGCGATTTGAAATGCGACTTGCGAGCGATCGGCCCAAGTCGGCGGCGCGTCTTTAGATTCCAGTAATGACGCGTGCGGCAGCCGCAGTTTTGTCACCGATCACTTTGTAGGAATCGGGCGAAATGCGTTCTTTGGGCCCAACGACAGAGATTGAAGCGATTGGTTGGGCTGGTCCGTCATATATCACGCTGCCGATTGCCACCGAATTTGGGTGTCCCGGTATGACCCTGTAAAAGCGTGAACGATCATCGTTGGTATTGCCCAACCATGCTGCCTCGCCAGTTGGAAACTGATTGATCAGAGTGAGGACATTGGTTGAGTTCTCGGAACCGGCTTGTACATGAACCCGCTTGCCGACCTCCATAGTGATCTTGACATCGTGTTTACTATCGATCTTGTCAATCAAGGTGGCGTATATGTCATGGCCTTCAAATGTGAATTGCCACAACAGGGCAGTCTCGCCAATGACATCAGATAGTTCAACAAGTTGTTGATGAGCGGTCTTGCGTAGATCGATTGCGACGCGATTCGACAGTGTGAGAACGCGTGGAGTTAATTCCCAGGCTGTGCCGTGAATTTGTTTTTGGATATACCCACTTGCGCCGAGCGTGATCAAGATGCGCTGGGCTGTGTTTTTATCCATATTCATATGGCGGGCGAGTGCTGAAACGCCAATGGGTTGCAATTCAGCGACAACTTCGAGGACAGCGAGGGCATTTTCTACTGTTTGCAAAGTCTTCACGGCCATAAGGACTCCAACACTACACAATTAGTGACTTATGTATTGGATAAAAATACGCTGGTTCAGATTGTGAGACACCAACTTTGGCGACTGTGCCATACCCATCTGATCTGCTGAAGACATGTTTAGCGCCTTACGTTGTTCTATATGCCGCGGGGTTTTCCGCCCTTCTTCGGGAGGTGCCGCTGGTGAGTCTCGGTCTTATCGAACTTGCCAGGCCTGCCAGATCCCCGAAGCTCGACCTCGCCGGGCAATCCAGGCAACAGATCACTTACAGGGCGAGATTCAAGATGTGATTCGCGGTTTGAAATATCGCAATCAGCGATGGGTTGTCGCCGAACTTGCCGACCAACTGGTGCGGTCCGTTCTTGCCGACCCCGACGCCCCAGTTTTTGATGTGGTCACGTGGGCCCCCACTTCAGACCGACGACAACGCCAACGTGGTTACGACCAATCAGAACTATTGGCCCGAGCGGTTGCGTCACGACTCGGGCTGAAATGTCGAAGATTGTTGTATCGCGATCGGAGCGCACCTCAAACCGGACGCAATCGTGAAGAACGACTCAACGGTCCAATGTTTCGTGCTCGTCCGTTGCGTCGCCCCGCTCGTGTGCTCGTCATTGACGATGTTGTGACAACCGGAAGCACATTGCGAGCAGCGGGACACGCGCTCGATTTGGCTGGTGCCACTGAAGTTTGTTTGTTGGCGGTCGCGGCGACACCGCGTGAGCGCCCTATAAGTTCGCGAGTTGCCTGACGCGTTGAACTGCCTGGGTCGGGTCGACGTCCACCCAAATGCCATGAATTCCGATTGAAGAAGCAGCGTCGACGTTGCTTTGAGCATCATCCAAGAAAGCCGAACGATGTGCCTCGACGCCAAGGCGGCTGAGCGCCAGTTCATAGATCGCCCGATTGGGTTTACGCATTCCGACTTCGTGGCTATCGACGACGTCGTCAAAAAGGTTGGCGAAATCGAGCATTGGCCACCACGCATGACGTAATTCGCGAACATTGTTGGTCAATACTCCGAGGCGGAATCCCGAGGACTTGAGTTCGTGGACGAGTTCGATGACCAATGTGTTGGGTTCAAAGGCGAAGCCGATGATCGCAGGATTCGGAGAATTAGGGGTGCTTGAGGCAGGGGCTTCTAACGATGTGGCCGTTGGCTGCAGGCCTGCCTCAATCACGAGGGGAGCGAGTTGCTCGCGAAACTCAATCATGCTGATTTCGCCACGTTCGAGGCGATGCCAGGGGTGATCGGTGTCTTGCCCGTATTCGCCCATCATGACCTTCATGACTTTGTCCGCTGGATCATGGGGGAAACGCTTGGCGACATCGGTTGGGCGACCGTTACTCGCCAAAACCCCACCAAAATCGAAGATCACCGCATCAATTTGGCGGCCTGACTCGTGTGGTTGGTTTGGCGAGGATGCGACGGAAGCGGGCATGTATTCAGTCTGCCCGCCGGCGCAGTTTCTTACAGCATTGTTACTGGTGAACTTTGGGTGACCCCTGAGGCTCGCAGATACCGCCTGTAGGCTCTATCCCTGCATGGGAATCCTCGATCGCATCCTTCGGGCCGGTGAAGGCAAGAAACTCAAGGCCCTTGAAGGTCTAGTTCCTGACATCAACGCCCTTGAGTCTTCTATTCAGTCATTGTCCGACGACGCGTTACGTGGCAAGACTGCCGAATTCCGTACTCGGCTTGAGCGAGGCGAAACCCTCGACGACCTTTTGATCGAAGCTTTTGCCGTCGTTCGCGAAGGTGCACATCGTGTCATTGGGCAACGTCACTACGACGTGCAAATGATGGGTGGAGCAGCACTGCACTTCGGTTGGATCGCCGAAATGAAAACCGGCGAAGGTAAGACGTTGGTCTCGACCTTGCCGGCCTACCTCAACGGATTGTCGGGTAACGGAGTTCACCTCATCACCGTCAACGATTACTTGGCGCGTCGTGACTCTGAATGGATGGGTCGCGTGCATCGCTGGCTCGGACTCACCGTTGGACTTGTTGTTCCTGGTTCGCGCGAACGCCCCGAACAAAAACGAGTCGACTATGCGGCCGACATCACCTACGGAACAAATAACGAATTTGGTTTTGACTACTTGCGCGACAACATGGCGCCCACCAAGTTGAACAAAGTTCAGCGGGGTCACGCGTTTGCGATCGTTGACGAAGTTGACTCAATTTTGATTGACGAGGCTCGTACACCTCTCATCATCTCTGGTCGAGTCGCCGA
>JBEDJE010000162.1:0-3702 GCA_041172985.1 Actinomycetota bacterium | reverse complement strand
TCGACGGTCAAACCAGGAAGACCATCAGCATCGCCGAAGATCAAGCGACAGGTGTGGGTGAGTTCGGGGTCGGCATTGCGCTGGGCAACGGCCTTGTTAATTGTCTCAGCAATAAAGCCGGCAGTGATTTCAACATTGGGATCAAACGACCACACGCGAGCACGAAGAGCCGAGAACGGACTGTACGAAGCGGTTGCGAGCTCGGTGCCGTTGACGGCAATGATGCGAACGGTGTCGCCAGGCTGCGGATCGCCCTCGACTTTGGCCACAGCACCGCTCAGAATCCACGGGTGACCGCGTTTCAAACTGCGATCGCGGTCGGCTTTGAGATGCAGTGAGGCTGAAGGTTCGATTGTCATTGCTTAGAGGGTACGACCTGAAAGAGCCTTGACGCGTTCTTAACAAAACAGATATTTAGCCGAGCGTGTCTGTGCCGATATCTAAGGCGTCAATCACAGTCGTCAATTGAAAGGAAAAAACATGAATATCAACAAAGAAACAATGCAGACCCGCCGAGATAAGGGATTCACACTCGTTGAATTGCTCATCGTGGTCGTGATCTTGGGAATTCTCGCAACCGTGACAGTGTTCGCCGTCCGTGGCATCACTGACAAGGGTCAAGAGAGCGCCTGCGATACCGACTTGCGAGTCATGGAGACCGCCGTCGAAACGTGGTACGCCGATCAGTCCACCGGAACCGCTGGTGACCCCACCGAAGCTGGACTAGTCACAGTGCAGTTCCTTCGTGCCGAGTCAACCTTGCACGATGTAGGTGTTGCTGGTGCAGTTGAACCACAAGTCGGTGGAGCTTGCGTCGCCTAAATGGTGTTGAGAAATAGTTAGACAAAAAGGCCGGCCCGCAAGGGCCGGCCTTTTTGATGTCTCCAATTATTGATACCGCGAGTTAAATCTTTTTGATCAACTAGTTGTTGACGAGTTGTGAGCGTTGCGTTGCAATCTGCGTGACAACTTCTTTGGGGTAGGCACTCTGGCTACAGGCGTCTGCCTGAGTGATGTGTCCAGAAATGACTAATCGAGCCAAGTCCATTTCGAGAGTTTGCATTCCTTCGGCCTGACCAGTGCTGATGACATTACGCATTTGGCGTGTTTTGCCCTCACGAAGAAGGTTGCGGACAGCATCGTTGACCATCAGGGCTTCATAAGCGGCGACTCGACCACCGTGTTCGGATGGAATGAGGCGTTGGCTAATGATTCCTTGTAGTGAACCGGCGAGCTGAATCTGAATTTGGTCGCGTCGTTCGGCGGGGAAGACATCGACGATGCGGTCAAGTGCTTGCGATGCGTCGTTGGTATGCAATGTTGCGAAAACAAGGTGACCAGTTTCGGCAAGCGTGAGGGTGATGGCGATCGATTCAAGATCGCGCATTTCACCAAGCAAGATCACATCGGGATCTTCTCGTAGCGCAGAGCGCAATCCATCCTCGAATGTGTTGACATCAGTGCCAACTTCACGTTGGTTGACCAGCGACCGCTTATGTGTGTGCACAAATTCAACCGGATCTTCAATTGTCAAGATGTGGCAAGCCCGATCACGGTTGATTTGATCAATCATGGCGGCCAAAGTGGTGCTCTTTCCCGAACCAGTAGGCCCAACAACCAAGACCAAACCGTATGGGGCATTCAGCAACTTCGAACACGCTGCAGGAGCGCCAAGTTCGTCAAGTGGGCTGATGCGGTGAGGGACAACACGCAGGGCCAGGGCCATGCATCCTCGTTGTCGAAAGGCGTTGGCGCGAAATCGGCCGACACCGTTGATTCCGAAGGAAAAGTCAACTTGATGATTGTGGTTGAACTCTTGAGTCTTTGCCTCGTCCATGAGGCTGCCGATCATGCGATCAAGTTCGATGGCACCAAGATCGGACATCCCTTCAATTGGAATCAAGTCGCCACTCAGGCGGACCATCGGGGGGCGACCAAGGGTGAGATGTAAGTCGGAGGCAGATGCACTGACAGTTGCTCTCAAGAGTCTGTCGAGTTCTGGATCAATTGTGAGTTGTGTAAACGAAGTCATCGCTAGTGTCCTTTGTTAATGATTTGCGCGAATGGAATCGACATTGCGACACCGGTGTTATGGGTTGCTGTTGTCATGGGGTTACTCATTGGTTCGTTCTTGACAGTGGTGATCGATCGCGTGCCGCGTGGAGCATCGGTGGTTCAACCGGGATCGGCGTGTGGGTCGTGCGGGCTCGAACTTGGTCCACTTGATTTGGTGCCGGTTGTGTCGTGGCTGGTATTGCGAGGAAAATGTCGCAAATGTCGTCAACCCATCGGAATCGAACCGATCATCGTTGAAATCGTGACTGCCACTTTGTTCGTTTTGATGGCTATTCATTTTGAGCGCAGTGTTTTGGTTGCAGCTTTTTGTGTTTTCTCGGCTGGCCTCACGGGCTTGACTGTGATTGATCTGAAAACTCAGCGTTTGCCGCGTGAAGTGTCGTACACCGTCATGGCTTTGGGAGCACCACTTCTGGTGATCGCCGCATTGATGGCAGATGAGCCTCGACGCATCTATATGGCTGTGATCGGCGCTGCTATTTCCCTCGCCGTCATGGGTGCTCTGTATGTCGTGAGTCGAGGTGGTCTTGGTGATGGAGACGTACGACTGAGCCCGCTGCTCGGAATGTATTTGGGTTGGATAAATCCGGGGCTCGCATTGGTTGGTTTGTTCTACGGATTCATTTTGGGTGCAGTCATCGGAGTTGTGATGATGATTGTGGGCAAAGCTGGTCGTCGGACGCAGTTGCCGTTCGGACCATTTTTGGCAGCGGGGTCGATTGTCGCAATCTTCTACGGGCAGAACTTGATTGATCTGGTGTTGGGCCACTGAACTCAACGAGCTCATCACGCACCGTCTTTCACGCCACCAAGAACTCCGTACATCGCCGAAACAAGAGCAACGGCAACGAATCCAACCATTAAGCCCACGCCGATAATCATGATTGGCTCGAACATTGTGGTGAAGCGCTTAATGCGTACTTCAAGTTCGGAGTCAAAGTACTCACTTGCTGCAGCAAGTTGTTCATCAAGTGTTCCAGTTTCCTCGCCAACTTTAAACATTTGCTTGGCAGCACCAGGGAAGAGTTGAGTTGCCGCTAACGGTCCAGAGAATCCAGATCCGCGAAGCATTTCTTCACGCGCTACTTCAAGGCGTTCGCGATAGACCGAATTACCTGTTGCTTCTGTTGTCGTTTCCATTCCATCGGGAAGAGGTACGCCTGCACGCACCATTGCACCGAGAATTCGACAGAAGCGCTCAAGAATTGCGTATTCAATGATTCCCTTGATGACCGGAATCTTGAGGACGGCCTTGTCCTTAAACCGCCGACCTTTGTCGGTCTTCACCATCCAGATTGCCAATGCAATGACGCACGCAAAAAATGTGATGGGGATGTAGATGAGATCAGTGAATAGTGATGCAACGGCCAACAGCATGCGTGTCGCCAGTGGGAGATCGGCGTTGAGTTCGGCAAAAAGAGGTTTGAACTTAGGCAACACATAACCAGCCAAAATGATGACAGTGACAACTGCCATCGCCATCACGACCGCTGGGTATGACAGGGCGCCGACAACTTTTGATCGAGTGTCAATTTCGCGATTCAAATACGCCGACAAGCTGTCAAGAGTTTCGTCAAGCCGACCGGTGAGTTCGGCACTGTGCAAAATTCCGACGTAATAGTTTGG
>JBEDJE010000161.1:0-3889 GCA_041172985.1 Actinomycetota bacterium | reverse complement strand
GAGAGGTCAACAAAAACGAAGGTGCGTTCAACTTTCATGGCTCTCGTCAGACTACCCCCTTGCTTCGACGGGTCAAGGGCGCTATTTGGGTACTAGCGTGCGCATATGACTGCTCGGTCCACATATTCACGTTGGGATGGCACCCAAACGGGCTTCGACCTTGAGGCCAGTGATCTCTTCGATGAAATGTCGGATGATTTGTTGCAAAATGGCGATCTGCGTGGGGCTTTGCGCCGGTTGATGGAACGCGGTGCGACCGACCCGAACGGCGAGCGGATGCAGGGATTGCGCGAGATGCGCAAGAAATTGAAAGAAGCCCGCCAAGATCTGCTGGAAAAGGGCGACCCGAATGGCGTCTTTCAAGAAATAGCCGATGCACTCAATGACATCTTGGACGAAGAGCGCCATGCCGTTGAACAGTCGGTCATGGACGCCGAAAAAAGTGGAGACGAGCGCCGAGCCGAGAACGCTCGCAATGCCGCCATGGAGCGCAACTTCAGACTCGACATGATGCCTGACGATTTGGCGGGCAAAGTGCGCGAACTGCAGTCGTACGACTTTGAGTCTTCTGAGGCCCAGCAACGTTTTGAACAGCTGATGGACAAGTTGCGTGATCAACTCATGCAACAGAATTTTGACAAAGTTTCGTCGGCAATGAAAAACACATCACCTGAAGACATGCAACGCATGAAAGAGATGATGAAGGCGCTCAATGAAATGATTGAGCGTCACAACAACGGTGAAGACGAAAAGTTTGAAGAGTTCATGCAAGAACACGGTGAATTCTTTCCGGAGAATCCGCAGTCTTTTGATGAACTGATGGAACAGATTGCTCGCCAAATGCAAGCTGCTCAAGACATGCTCAATTCAATGTCGCCCGAACAGCGTCAGCAGTTACAAGAGTTGTCGCAGATGCTCATGCAAGATTCAGATATGCAAGACGAAATGAATCAGCTGTCGCAAAACATGATGCAGATGTTTCCGGGTCTTGGTCAAGGTCAGGGTTACGAAATGCAAGGCGAAGACCCAATGGGATTTGATCAGGCGATGCAGGCAATGAAAGATCTCGCCGAACTTGATCGGCTAGAAGACTTAATGAATAACCCGACGTCTCCGCAACAACTTGCCGAAGCCGACATGGATCGTGTGCGCGAGTTGATGGGCGATGATGTTGCGCGCTCAATGGAAAAGCTTGCCAAGTTGGTGAAAGAACTTGAGCGAGAGGGCTTGATCCATCAAAAAGATGGTCGTTTAGAAGTGACGCCGAAGGGTATGCGCAAAATCGGTTCAAAATCGTTGCGCGACTTGTTTTCAAATTTGTCAAAGGACAAGCAGGGTCAGCACCAACAGAACCGTTTTGGTCAAGGTCACGAGCGCACGTACGAAACCAAGCAATATGAATACGGCGATCCGTTCAACCTTGATCTGCAGCGCACCATTCGCAATGCATTACGCCGCGGTGGGCAGGGGACCCCAGTCAAGTTGTCGCCTGAAGACTTTGAAATTGAGCAAACCGAGCACCTCACGCGCTCATCAACCGTTTTAATGCTTGACGCGTCGTATTCAATGGTGCGCGATGGTCGTTGGGGGCCAGCCAAGAAAGTGGCAGTGGCTTTGCAGTCATTGATGTCGTCGCAGTATCCACGCGATTACTTGGGTGTTTTGATGTTTGGTCATGTGGCTTGGGAGATCAAGGCTGACGAACTGATTGAAGCGTCGTTGACCGGGATGCAGGGCACCAATATGCATCACGCACTTGGTCAGGCTCGCAAAATGTTGAGTCGTCAAACCGGCAACAAGCAGATCATCATGATCACTGATGGCGAGCCGACTGCCCACATCACTCCGCAAGGCGATCCGTGGTTTACTTACTTCGACGGCTATGAAGCCCAGCAGTTAACGGTTGAAGCAACGTTGCGTGAGGCAATGCGGTGCACGAAAGACAACATCCGCATCAACACGTTCATGCTTGATCCCGATCAGTATCTACAACGTTTTGTCGAGCAGATGACTGCGATGAATGGTGGTCGCGCGTTCATGACGAATAGCGACAACCTTGGCGACTACGTTCTGGTCGATTTCATCGACAACAAACGCCGCACCACTCGGAAATAGCAACTCGACTGCTTTGTGCCGACCTTTACGGCAGTAACGAATTGTCGTGAGTCAGTGTTCCTTGTGGGTTTTCCCAACCCGGCACAACCCAGGCTCGCAACATCCACGACACGGTGTTGGTGAGAGTGCCATTAACGTTTGAACAGGCTTTTCCAGTCACTGATTCGTCGTAGGGGATAGCGAAAGATTCGGTGATCTCGCAAGTTCCAGTGTGCATATGCCATAACATGTCTTGACCAATAAAGCCAGATGGTGTTGAACCATCGCCGGTCCAGACGTTGTATTGCACGCCAACAATTGGTGCAGAGTCGACTGACGATGCGTAGAGCAGTCCTTGGGGTGCAGCTGCATCAAACTTTTCTATCCGCGAATTTATTGTGGGGTCGATCAACATCTGGCCCCCACCGGTGACGTATCCACCGACCAAAACCCAACCCGCAGCGCGGGCGTCGGCCAATGTTGGGTACAACAATGCAGTTGTGCGCGCGGCGACAAGTTGTTGACCGAATTGCCAACGCTCGTCAGACGTCATCGTTGTCATCGTGCTGTGATCCATGCCCGGCATAGTCGAGTCCATTGAGACAGTGTGGGAGTGCGTGTGGTCTGAACCCATGACATGCGCGCCATCGTCGGCCCAGCGACTCACCGCAAATCCGGGCAATGCAACAACAATCGCCAAGGGCGCAAGCGTGTCAAAGCGAATTCCGACCGAGCCGAGATGATCGGTGCCAACAATGAGGGCGGCGACGGCCAACGTCAGGCTGATGATTGACAATGCGAGCACAATGATTTCGTAGGGACCCATCTGTGGGGTTACCGATGACCACGGTCCGAATGGGTAGCCACTCACACGCGTCACGACCAGCCAAGCCGCGACGACGGTCGTCAGTATCGCTACGGCATACAAAAGTGTTCGCTGAGTCGACACGATGAGTGCGAGTCCGGCGGCGAGTAGCACCACGCCCAACATGGCAAGCCCGAGCCCCTCGGCAAACCAGTCGGCCGACCGACCGGGCGCCACGATCAGCAACAGTAGGCCAACCGCACTTACTAGCGCCGCCAAGATTCCGCGCAAGCTGACCGATGCGGTTGAAGTTGGCTCGGACATAACTTGAGTCTGTCAGTCGGGGCGACGAGGTGCCTAACGGATGTGGCGAATTGTGTTACCAGCGAGTAACATCGCCCCATGGCTGAATTTTCAATGCACCTCAATGACGATCAAATACAGATCAAAGACTGGATTCATCAGTTTGCGGTCGAGCACATTCGCCCCCACGCTCAAGAGTGGGACGACCGCGAAGAATTTCCGTGGCCCATTGTGCAAGAAGCCTCAAAAATTGGTTTGTATGGCTTTGAATTTTTGATGAACGCAATGGCGGACCCGAGTGGTCTGACCATGCCCGTTGCCATTGAAGAAATCTTCTAACTCCCGAGCAAATGATCGAATGGGTTCCGCAGTGTTATGGCACTCCCGAAGACATCAAATTGGGCGCATTTTGTGTGAGCGAACCCGACGCTGGCTCTGACGTGTCATCGCTTCGTACCCGCGCTGTCTACGACGAAGCAAAAGATGAATGGGTCATCAACGGAACTAAGGCCTGGATCACCAATGGTGGTATCGCCAATGTTCACGTGGTTGTTGCTGCTGTTGATCCCGCACTTAAAGGTCGCGGTCAGGCTTCATTCATTGTTCCTCCGGGAACCAAAGGCTTGTCACAGGGTCAGAAATATCAGAAGCATGGCATCAAGGCTTCGCACACTGCCGAAGTAGTGC
>JBEDJE010000160.1:0-4602 GCA_041172985.1 Actinomycetota bacterium | reverse complement strand
GGTTGGAAAGCGGGTCCGTCACAAAGTGTTGGTGGCTCATGTCATTTCATGATGACTTCAGATGACGAATGGGTCGCGATCAACTTGGCGCGTCCCGAAGATCATGAACTTGTGGGCATTTTCTTTTCATTAGAAGTTGGTTCGAATGAAAAACTAGACATCAGCAACCTACGCAACGATGTTCAATCGTGTACATCGGCAAACCTCATTGAATATGCGATTGACGTTGGGCTTCCGATATCGCGTCTGAATGAAGTACCGAATGAATACCTCAGTCATGAGTTGCCGGTACGGGTTCAAGAAGTGAGCCAGGCAATTGAAAGTCGTTGACCTCTCTTCGTTGTGGGCTGGTCCACTGTGTTCTCATCTTCTACAGCAAGCTGGGTTTGCCGTGACCAAGGTTGAGTCAACGCATCGACCTGATGGTGCGCGGTTCGGACATCCTCACTTCTTCGCCGAACTTGATGAAGGAAAGTCTCATGTCGAGATTGATTTTCGGTCGTTGTTAGGCATCTCTGAATTACGCGCATTGATTGAAACTGCCGATGTCGTGATTGAGGGTTCGCGTCCGCGAGCGTTGCAACAACTTGGGATTGAAGTCGACGAGATCATGGGAAATGCGCAACCACAGGTCTGGTTGTCGATCACTGGATACGGCCGAATAGGTTTGGCCGGCCAGAGGGTTGGCTTTGGGGACGACTGCGCCGCGGCGGGCGGTTTGGTTGATTTCATGCCCGATGGACCGCAGTTTTTGGGCGATGCTGTGGCCGATCCAATCTCGGGGTTGGTGGCGGCCACCGCGATTTTGCGAGCCATTACGGAACAAAAGTCCTGCTTGATCGGGGTAAGCCTGGCCGAGTCGGCGGCTTGGCTAAATAGTGTCCGCGAAAATGGCAAAACTTCGTGCACTGGTCGAGAGTTGGCTTGAAGCCGAACATCCTTTTGATGAGCGCGGACCGGGTGTGTCGATCCGACTTGATGCGGAGAATCCCGAACAATGGTGGCGCTACACAATTGATGAATCGCTGAACGGTGGAGCGATTGTTTCAACAGCAATCTCAATTTTGAATCTCGAAAAGCGTTCAACTTTTGAGGTACGAACTTCGGTCGTCCCGAGTGGTTCGCGGGTGACACCTTTGAAGATCTCGGTGTCGGTTAAGACGAAGCGCGATCTGCTCAAACGGGTTGTTGAAACAGTGACGTTGTACGACGCCGGCATGAAGATCGGTGCAAAGACAGCAGTGATCACTGATGGCCCTGGGGCCGAAGCAATTGCCGCGTTCTTTGAAGCGCCAAGTCGCGCCTTGCCAATAGTGATTGAAACTATGCCGTCAATAGAAACGTCAGTTTTTGAATCAGACAAATTGGCTCCTGAAATGGCTGGACTTGCACATGTTGTGCAGATCGTTGGCTCAGCACCTCGAGTTGCATTTAATGAATTTCACGGCCGCGATGTTTTGCAGCAGCAGGGATTGGTTGTTTTATGGCCGGACCATTCAAATGACTCAATTTCCGGCCAGGGAATGTTGGCTGGTGCTGGCGAAAAAGACCGAAATCGGGTGCGACAAACTGTCACCGGAATCGCGGCCGATTCATTAGCACCCCTACGTGCCCCACGTTTTCGTCGACGAGCTGCTGAACAAGAAGTTGAAACTCGAGTCGTTGAGGCCACGAAGATTGAAAAGGATGCTTTAGGTGATCCTGAAACAGTTTCATGGAGTGAGTACCGCAGCGCCCTTGATGGCTGGCAAGAAACTGAAGAACATGTTGGCGAGCTTGAACAAGCAATGGCCGAAGCCGACCGTATTATCGCCGAGCAGCAGACAATTATTGAAAACAAAGATCAAGCGGTTAATCAGCTCATCTTGCAGAACGTGAACTATGCAATTGAGCTCAACAAGAACCCCACTGGTCTAGTGGCGACAAATGCCATTGATGCGGTGAATCAGGCAGCCGAACGTTGCGACTATCTCATTTTCCATCCACAGGCGATTGCAACTGCTAAAGAACTTGATGGCATTGATGCCAACCGATTGTTACAAGACTTGATGCGCTTAAACATCGTGGCCCGAGACTGGCAGAGCGGCCAAATCAATAATGCTTCGATCAAAGTGGCATGCCGAGGTTTAGGTCTTGATTTCGCACCGAGTGTCGGCGACAACGCGGGGCAAAAGTTCGGTTCGGATTATGCGTTTACCTGGCAGGGTCGCACCGAGTTCGCTCTTGCCCATATTCGTAACGGTAAGGGCACCCGAATGTACCGAGTTCACGTCTTTTTCGACGATTCGCTTCGCCAAGTAGTTGTTGCTTACGTGGGTCGCCACCTGCGTGGAAAGCGCGATCACTAAATTTTTGTCTTCCAACGCACACTTTGGGTGTGCATGTTCGTTAGTCAAGTATGAGCACATCAACTTTGACCAACACATCCATCGGCCGACCTATCACCAAGTTCGGTTTTTCGATCTACCCCGTATACAAATGGGGCAGTGGTGACAATGACCTGACGGTGATCCGACCAAATGAATTGGTGAAGATCCGCGAAATGGAATCACCGACAGTTCCGACTTTGGTCGTTGAAAATAACAACGGAGTGCCAGTGGTTCTCTTTGCCGGTGAAACGATTGAAGGTGGACGCCAGCAGCGAGTTCTCAATCAGACTGTCGTGTTGCCACCCATGAGCGTGACCGAAATTCCGGTCTCGTGTGTTGAACAAGGCCGTTGGCACGGTGCCCAAGAATTTGGTGGTGTGGGACGTATGTCGCCAAGCAATGTGCGCCGCTCGGCATCTCGAGGAATGCAACACGAAGTCTGGAACGAAGTGGAGGAACTTTTGCAGTCGCGCGCTATTCGATCAAACACGATGGCTCTCGGCGACTACTTCGGTGACGTTGATGTTGAAGCTGACGCCAAGCGTCGCGAGAAAATCGCCAAGGTTGCGAGTTGGGGACCACTTGCCGGCCAAACTGGCATCGTCGTCACCCGCGGCAGTCAAATTCAGTCAGTTGATCTGTTTGGTTCGCAACAGTTCTTAGATGCAATGTGGCCCAAGATGATCGAGTCTGCATTGGGCGCCAATGTTGCACCGACATCAGTTCACAGCCGCCGTGATTCAGGTGATCGAGTTCTGAAGTTCTTGAGTCGCCTCAGCAAGACCATTGATGAAACCCCACGAACATCTTCCACTGGTCTGGGAGAACATCTGCGTATTGAAAATGAGTACTTCACTGGCCAAGCGCTCACCCTTGACGGCGCATTGGTGCACGCCTCGGCATTCCCATCAGCAGATTAATGCCATGAAGGATTTTGTGGATGTCAAGGTTTCGTATCGGAAGCTTTCTGATACTGCGTTGATCGTGTGTGATGAAGCACAACTCGAAGACATATGTGTGGCTCATGCAATTGGTGAACTCGAAGAAGAGGTTGAGACATATCAACTGGACTTTGATACTCATGTTGAAATTCGGCCTCTCATGACCCAGTGCTCGACACAACACGTTGTAGTGGCGATACAAATCGTTGGTGCCGATTCGCGCCAGGCAACCGATTGCGGCGAAATTGCCATACCACGTAGCTTCAGAGGAATCCTTGAAAAAGTGATTGCAAACGCCGACCAAGAACATGACGAAGGAGATTCCATTACGGCCACGTATGAAGAGTCTTTCCAGGTGCCGTTTCTCGATGTCGTACTTGACAAACCTTTGGTTGCTCCACATCTCGTTCATCTTTCGCACGTGAAAGCTGTTTCGGCGGCGGTTGATGAATTCGGTGCAGCGCATCACCGATTGATGATGCGATCATCATCGATGTTTGAAAGGCGACCTGCGCATGATGATGTGCGCTTGTTGTGGTCGGGATTGGCTCAAGAAATCGATCATGCTCAAGGTCTTGGTCCGGTGTCATCAATTGTTCGGGTAATCAAAAGCCTCAGATGTCAAGCGACTATCCCAGCAAATATTCGTCTGGCTACCTATCGAACTCTTGAAGATCTGTTGCAAACACAGCAATGGCAGGTGGCTGCAGCCACATTGCGAGAGGCAACCAAGGCACTCGACGACATAACAGTCGCCAAATAGTGTGATTTCACCATTTACGACTTGCATTTTTCAGGTCACAATGGGGGGATGCCGGCGCAACCAAAGACTTCAGCCACGCGACCGCGCCGAGTTGATCCACTCGAGCGGGTGCTGAACCTCTTCACATTGCTGCATCGATCAACCCGCCCTCTGACTCGAGAACAAATCGTTGCCGAAATGGCCCGCGGCATGACTCCGTATCCCACCACTGAGGATGCGCAACGTCAACTTTTCGGAAGCGACAAGAACACCATTGTTCGTGATCTAGGTATTCAGGTGCGGCAAACAATTGCTCAGGGTGATGAGGCTGGTCAAACGAAGTATTGGATCAGCGAGGACGACATGTGTGTTCCCGAACTCAACCTCACTGAAGAGGAAGTTTCGGTTCTGAGCCTGGCCTTGGCCTCAATCCACCAATCAGTTCCCGAGGCATCTGAAGCGATGATGAAAGTTGAGGGGATGAATCCTCAACGCGCTGCCGTGAATTTCAATGTTCAGGTGCCGGTCATCATCGTGCGTTTGTCTGAGG
>JBEDJE010000159.1:0-6655 GCA_041172985.1 Actinomycetota bacterium | reverse complement strand
AGACTCGAACGGCAAAGGCTTTCGTGAGTGCAATTGAGTTGCGTCACGACGTAGCGACAGCAACTCATAGCCCAGCCGAAAGCTTGACGCTCAACGATTTGGGTCGCGTGCACCTCAACGTTTCGGTGCCGCTAGTGATTGACAACTACGACCGTCATCGTCCCGGTGGTGCTGCCATCTTGATTGACGAAGCGACGGGCATGACGTGTGCAGCGTTAATGATTCGAGATAACGAATGACCAAGAACCAATTCCCGATCAACCTCAATCTTGAAGGTCGGTCGTGCTTGGTCGTTGGTGCAGGGCGTATCGGATTACGCAAAACTGAACAACTTTTGGCAGCGGGCGCACGAGTCACTGTTGTCGCCCCAGACGTTGTCGGCGATTTTTCGGGGCTTCCAGTCACCATTCATCAGCGCGCGTTTGAATTAATAGATCTAGATGGTCAACGTCTGGTGATTACTGCGACGGGCAACCGCGAACTTGATCAGTTGATCTACGACACCTGTGAAGAGCGAGGTATCTGGATCAATTCGGCCGATGATCCCGATCGTTGCGCATTTACCTTGCCAGCAGTTGTGCGTCGTGGCGACTTGATGGTCACTGTGTCAACTGGCGGTAACAGTCCGGCCTTGTCATCGTGGATGCGGCAAAAACTTGAAGCATTAGTTGGCCCAGAATTTGAAGAAGTTGTGAATGAGTTGGCGCAAGAGCGTGTACTGATTCATGCTGATGGTCGCAGCACCGAAGATGTTGACTGGAAGCCCATCATTGAAAAGATTGTGGCGAGCCACAACATTCATATGTCATGCCCGCGCGAATCGTTACAAGGAACGGTGACAGCGTGACTGTTTTCTTAGTTGGTGCTGGTCCGGGTGATCCTGAATTGCTCACGGTCCGTGCGGCGCGACTGATTGCTGAAGCCGATGTCATCGTGCACGATCGATTAGCCGATCAAGCGATTTTGGATTTGGCGCGTTCCGATGTTGAGTTCATTGATGTCGGTAAAAAGCCCGGTTTTCCCACTCCACAAGAAATGATCAACACCTTGTTGGTGCACCTTGGATCGCAAGGCCTCAATGTCGTTCGCCTGAAGGGCGGCGACCCGTATGTCTTCGGTCGTGGCGGAGAAGAAGCGCAAGCTCTCATCGATGCCGAAGTTCCTTTTGATGTTGTGCCCGGCATTAGTTCGGCCGTTGGTGTTCCGGCTGCTGCTGGTATTCCGGTCACTCATCGCAATGTGTCAGTCGGATTCACCGTCGTCACTGGTCATCGTGAAAAGGGTGGTGCAACCTCAATCAACTGGGAAGCACTTGCTCAAGTTGGTGGCACGATTGTTGTGTTGATGGGCGTCTCTGAGCGGGCCGAAATTGCGACACGTTTGATGTCGGGTGGTTTAGCGAGCGATACGCCTGTTGCAGCTATTCGTTACGGCACGCGTCCCGAACAGACAACAATTCGCACCACACTTGGTGAACTCGCTGATGCGCCACTTGAATCGCCAAGCACAATCGTGATTGGTCAAGTTGCGGCATTCGACTTCTCGCCGACAGCCAAAACATCGGCTTGGGCACGAAAGGCCGGTCATGCGTCGCTCGATTGATGATCAGCCCATCACCGAAAGTGAACTGCCGCCTGGTGCCGAAGACGCGCTGCCAGTGTCTTGGGCAATCGCAATTTGTGATGACTACGACGATGCAACTCCACGAGTGGTGTTGACAGTTGAAGATTTAGGTCGACCAGGAACTGGGCTTGTTGCCCATCTCTCGGCCGACAGTGCGCGCCGTTTACGCGGCGCAATTAATGATGCGTTACGTGAAGTAGGCGAAGACGTCGGTCGCTAATCAGCGACTAACTATTCGGACGATTCTCTAGATAGGAACCATGATGACAATTGCACCAGCACCTCAACCCCGTGATCTTGACGCCGAGCAGATGCGCGACATTGAGCGCTTCGAAATCGCTATTGGCCAATACCTTGCGGGTGAAATTGGCGAAGACGTCTTCCGCGTGATGCGTCTCAACAATGGCGTCTACGGCCAACGCCAAGGCGGAACCAATCAGATGGTGCGCATTAAGTTGCCCGCCGGAACCATTACGCCCGAGCAGATGGAACTCATGAGTGAACTTTCTACCGAGTTCTCGCGTGGTTGGGGACACATCACAACGCGCCAAAACATTCAGTTCCACTTTGTGCAGTTGGCTCGAATTCCCGATTTATTGCGTCGTCTGGCTGCTGTTGGCCTGACCTCGCGTGAAGCATGTGGAGACACCGTTCGTAACGTCATGGCATGCCACCTCGCGGGCGCTTGCCCGTACGAAAAACTTGATGTCACCCCGTGGGCCGAAGCAGTTCATCGACACTTCGTGCGCAATCCGCTCGGTCAGCGTTTGCCGCGCAAGTTCAAGGTCAACTTCTCTGGTTGCAGCACCGACTGTGGTCAGGCGATGTTCAACGATGTCGGCGTTGTCGGTGCCACGCGCCAACGTGAAGACGGTTCAACCGAAGTCGGATTCCGCGTGTACATCGCTGGTGGACTTGGTGCCACGCCACACCCCGCTCAGTCTCTTGAAGATTTCACGAGCCGTGAAGATCTCTTGCCAGTTGTCGATCAACTGGGCATCAACGAAGTACGTCGACGTGTCATCAAGATTCGTCACACATTGCCGGCATCATCAACGTGGCCCGGTGGAATTCCGCCGGAAGTCATTGCGGCTGGCGACACCCCGGCTGGCAAAGCCGAAGGAATCGTTGCGACCGAAGTCGGCCAAGGCGTGAGTGTCACTCTGCGTTCGTCTGATCCGTTCGCACGTTGGGAACAAGCAAGCGTGATTCGCGGCGCCGGCAAGGGCACGGTTTCGGCTGTTGCGTATGCAGCACTTGGTGACATCACCGCATCGCAGTTCCAGTCGCTCGCCGATATTCAGCGCGAGCTCATTGTTTGATCGCTTAGAAGCAATTGGCATGGCACGACCGGGAGCCGAATTGGCACGCGACGTTGTGGCTTGTCCCGGTGCCGACACATGCAACATCGCAGTGACCCAATCACGCGGTTTGGCAAAAGCCATTGGTGAACGACTCGAAGAAGAAGGCCTCGCCGAAGTTGGCGGTGTGCGCATCAACATTTCGGGTTGCACTAACAGTTGTGGTCAACACCATGCGTCAGACATCGGATTGTTTGGCGCCGAGCGTCGTGCTCATGGCCGTTCATTGCCGGGATACCAACTCTTACTTGGTGGATATGTCGGCGACGAACAGATTCACTTTGGTCAAAAGGCGTTGCGCCTGCCGGCTCGTACCGCACCAGAAGGTGTGGCACGCGTGGTTCGTCGTTTCGCTGAAGAGCGCAATGCTGCAGAACCATTTGCCGAATGGATGAAGCGCGTTGGTGGACCAGAAAAGATCGCCGATGGATTGCGCGACCTTGACGTGATTCCGACTCCTGAAGAGGACGAGGCGTATTTCACCGACTACGACGAGACCGGACCGTTCGTGGCCGACGTCGCCGAGTCGGAGTGCGCCACCTGATACCTGCCGTTCTCAATACTGCGATCTAGGGTGTGGGTATGACCGATTCGCAGATTGACGCGCGGCACTTCCGTAATGTTCTTGGCCACTTCCCGACGGGAGTGACGGTCGTGACCGGTCTTGATGCTGCAGGTACTCCTCATGGCATCACGATTGGTTCGTTTGTGTCGGTGTCGCTTGATCCGCCTTTGGTTGGATTCTTGCCTGGTGTTGCTTCAAAGAGTTGGCAAGCAATCGCCGAATCGGGTTCTTTCTGCGTGAACATTTTGGCTGCAGGCCAAGATGAACTGTGCTGGAAGTTTGCCAAAGAACCAGCCGCTGGTGAAACGAGCAAGTTCGCCGGAGTCGACTGGACTGCATCGGCGTCTGGGTCACCGATTCTTCCGGGCATCATTGGTTCAATTGATTGCTCAGTCGAAGTTGTCCACGAAGCTGGCGACCATCTGTTTGTTGTTGGTCGTGTGCACAGAATGTCGCATGCAGAAGATGTTGACGATGCAATGGTTTTCTTCCGTGGCAAAGTCGCCTCGGTCAACATGCCGACTGCCTGATCTTCATGCTGGGTGTTATTGCTTCGATCATTCTTGGGGGAGTGATGTGCGTAGCCGGTGGCTCAAAGATTGCCATGGGCAAGCGCTGGCCAGTTGAGGCGCAAGCGTTAGGTGCACCAAAATCAATTGCGCCGATTGTGCCGTGGTTTGAAATTGCATTAGGTGCATTGCTGATCGTTCAACTGAAACCAGAAATAGTCGGTGCACTTTCGGTTGCACTACTGGTGGCGTTTACGTTGCTCATTATGCGTCAACTGCAAAAAGGTGAACGGCCAGTGTGCGCATGTTTTGGTTCGTGGAGCAGCAAACCATTGAACTGGAACCATGTCGCTCGCAATGCTGGATTCATTGCGCTCGCAGCTATCACAATTGTTGCGTGATCACTAACCAAGTGTTGCTAGCAAAAATGCACTGACTCGTGCTTCTTCGCGCCAACGTTCATAGCGACCACTCGGCCCACCGTGCCCGGCACCCATTTCGGTACGCAATAGCAATGGTGCATCATTCGTTCGAAGCTCACGAATCTTGGCAACCCATTTTGTTGGCTCGTGATATGCAACGCGTGGGTCATTTAGACCGCCACTCGCAAAGATCGCCGGGTAGGCACGCGCGTTCACATTGTCGTAAGGCGAGTACTGCAACATGCATGTTGCATAGGGCTCGATGCGTGGGTCGCCCCATTCTTCCCATTCAGTAACGGTGAGTGGCAATGACGGATCGCTCATTGTTGTTACGACATCAACAAACGGAACTTCGGCGACGGCAGCGCTCCAAAGTTCTGGTCGAAAGTTGATGCATGCGCCAACCATCAATCCGCCGGCACTTCCGCCGCGGACCGCAAGTTTGTTTGGTGATGCCCAGCCGGTTTTGATGACATCGTCGGCAACTGCATTGACATCGTCAAAAGTGTTGCGCTTGTTTTCTAGTCGCCCATTGATATACCAGCGACGACCCATCTCGCCGCCGCCACGGGGGTGAGCAAGAACCCAAGTCCAGCCGCGATCGACGAGCGACAAACGGGCGACGCTAAACCACGGTGGCATTGATGCTTCATAACTGCCATAGGCGTACACCATGCAGGGAGCGCTACTTGTTGGCTTGGCGTGAGCGAGGCGCACGATGTCGTACGGGACCTTGGTGCCATCAGTTGAAGTGGCCCACTCGCGCACTGTTTCGTAGGCGGAAAGATCAACGTTGGGTGTGGGGGAGCGCTTCAACATCTTGCGTTCGCCCGTATTGATGTTCTGTTCCCAGACAGTTGATGGGTCGACCATGCTTTCAGAGACGAAACGCAACCACTCGGTGTTCCATTCGGGATTGCTATCAATTTCGACGTCGTGAGGTGCAGAACCAAGATCAATCGGTTGCATAGACCCGTCGCGCAACATCACTCGCAAACGTGGTTGAGCATTCACCCATTCGTGAATGACGATATGAGTAGCGAAGCAGTCAGCACGCGTGATGCGGTTGCCTTCAATATGCGCAACAAGTTCGGTCCATTCAGATGGTTGCGATTCGGTCGCTTGCATGATTCGGAAGTCGATAGCTGAATCATTAGTCAGCACGATGAAACGATCGCCCCAGTGATCAATGTGGTACTCAAGATCGTCTTGACGGGCCCGCACAATGATTGGTTCAGAAAATGGATTTGATGCCGAAATCAGTCGCGTTTCACTTGATGTTTTGCTGTCGGCGTCAATGACGATCCACGCACCACTACGTGTCAGATCGATGCCAACATAAAAGCGTTCGTCGGGTTCGTCAAAAACCTGCACATCTTGTTTTTGTGATGTGCCGATTTCGTGGCGCCACACCGTGCTGGGTCGTTCTTGTTCGTCGTAGGTGACGTAGAAGATGAACTGTGAATCAGCACTCCATGCGGTACCCGCCCAGGAAGTGTCTTCAATCTCATCAGCTAAATCAAGCCCAGTGCGCAGATCGCGAATACGCATGGTGAAGTGTTCGCTGCCATCGGTATCGCTTGACCAAATCAACAAATGAGTGTCGGGACTGATATCGAACGCGCCCAATGAAAAATACTCGTGACCATCTGCCAAGAGATTTTCGTCCAAGATCACCGTCGCAGTTGCGGTTTCGCGTGAGGCGCCACGGCAATGAATGGGATATTGCGAACCTTCTTCGGTGCGTGTGGCGTACCACCAACCATCTTTGAGGGTCGGAACGCTTTCATCGGTTTCTTGAATGCGTGATTTGATTTCGCTAAAGAGAGTTTCAACAACTTCGGCGTGGGGAGCAAACCAATCTTCGCAATGTTGATTTTCGGCTTCGAGGTAGGCAATGGTGTCGGGGTCGTCACGATTGCTGATCCAGTAATACGGATCATTCACATCCCCAGTAGGCCGAGTCAGAACGTGAGGAACTTTTTTGGCGACTGGTCCGCGAGAGTCAAAAGGCACGATCCGAGAGTACGCCCGATCAGAGGCTTTTGGCGCCCCGCCATTATCGTTCTCGGCGATGCGAGTGTGGATCGACCAAGACTTATGCACCGGAGACGGCTTGTGCCTCGATCATTGCCCCGACGCCTTTGTGCAACTTGAGGACGGCATTGCCTACGT
>JBEDJE010000158.1:0-4629 GCA_041172985.1 Actinomycetota bacterium | reverse complement strand
GCGAGGCAGCAAGACCGGTGGCTTGTTGGCTTGATCCACACTGAGTATCAACGGTGGTGCACGCAGTTGTGAGGGGAAGCCCAGCCGACAACCAAGCGGTGCGCGTGACGTTGAAGCTTTGTGCACCAACTTGGCTCACGTTTCCGCCAACGACCTGTTCGATCTTTGAGGGATCAATTCCGGTGCGCTCGACAATGGCCTTTTGCACTAAACCAAGAAGGTCGGTGGGGTGCAAAGTGGACAAACCACCGTTTTTGCGGCCAATAGGGGTGCGGACGGCATCGACAATGACGACGGTGCGGCCGGTGTTGGGGGTGTTGGAGTTGGACATAGTGGTCATCTTACGGTCATGCTCTAGGGGTGACCGATTCGCAGCAACCCGCATCCTTTGGCCCAGGCTCAATTTCGCGCCCTTCGCGCTTTCAGCCTTCGATGAAACCGGCCCCCGATCTGGTCGGGCATCGGTATTTTCACGTTGTTGAATCGAAGGTCTGGATTCATGACGAGGCCGCCGAGTCGGAATACTCGACCCATTTCTTGGGCATGCTCGATGGCCACGCATGCTGGGGTGTTGATGTGCCACGTGGACAAGATCCGTCTGATGGTGGAGCGCTTGATCTGTTCAGTTTGTTTGGGCGAGCACCCGAAGACGATTGGTTGATCGCAGGTCGGGCGGTGCAGTTGGTTGAGTGGGCACGCACGCATCGGTTCTGTGGTCGTTGTGGTGAAGCTACCGAGCCCGCTCGTGGTGAGCGCGCCATGCGATGCCCGGCCTGTGGACTCTTGAACTTTCCTCGACTTGCGCCCGCGATGATCACGTTGGTGACGCGTGGCGAACCCGGCCCCGACCAAGAAGCATTGCTTGCGCAAGGTGTGCAATTCCGCGGACCGATGTATAGCTGCCTCGCGGGTTTTGTTGAGCCCGGTGAAACTCTTGAAGGCGCCGTTGTGCGTGAAGTATTCGAAGAAGTCGGTGTGAATGTCGGGACTGTGAAATACATGGGCAGTCAGCCATGGCCATTCCCGCACAGTTTGATGTTGGGCTTTCGTGCCGAGTGGGTGAGCGGTGACATCGTGTGCGACCCCACCGAGATTCTTGATGCGAATTGGTATCGCAAAGACGCGTTACCAAATATTCCCCCCGGAATTTCGATTGCCCGCAAACTGATTGACGCTTGGCTCAACGAATAACTGCTATCGCCGACTAGGTTTCTTGTATGGCTTTGACAAAGAACTCACTTGGCAAATTAGGTATCTGGACTTTCCAACTTGACATGCAGCCCATGAAAGAGGCGCAGAAGGTTGCGGCTCAGATTGAAGAACTGGGCTTTGGCACAGTGTGGGTTCCTGAAGCAGTTGGTCGCGAACCATTCGCGTCATGTGGCTTGTTGTTGTCAGCGACCGAAAAACTCGTCATGGCAACGGGTATTGCTTCATTGCACGCGCGTTCGGCAATGACGATGGCTGCTGGTCAAAAGACTTTGACCGAAGCATTCCCCGATCGTTTCTTGCTTGGAATCGGTGTGAGCCATCAACCAGCAGTCGAAGGCTTTCACGGTGCTTCATACGGCAAGCCGTACACGAACATGGTTGCGTACCTTGACGCGATGGATCGCAGTTTGTTCTTCGCTAATGGTCCAACTGAACCGACCGCTCGTTGCTTGGCCGCATTAGGCCCGAAGATGCTGAAGCTGTCGGCCGAACGAACGCTCGGTGCGCATCCTTATTTTGTTCCGGTTGAGCACACGCCAATTGCTCGTGCCGCGCTTGGCCCCGATGCATTGTTGGCCCCCGAACAAGCCGTTGTTTTTTCAACGAATGCTGAAGAGGCCCGTGCTGTTGCTCGTGGCCATATGTCGACATACATGGGACTCCCGAACTACACCAACAACCTGCGTCGCTTGGGTTGGGGAGACGAAGACCTCAACACCGCAAACGGTCCGTCAGACAAGTTGGTCGATGCAATCGTTGCGTGGGGAACTCTTGACGATATTCATGCACGTATCAAGGCGCATCTTGATGCTGGTGCCGACCACGTGAGTATTCAGGTCTTGTCAGCAAATCCGACTGCCGTCACGATGAACGAATTCAAAGAACTGGCGAGTTTGATTCCAAGCCTCTGATTTTTAGTGGCCGGTCAACGCGCCGTAGACCAAGGTTGCCAATGTGTTGCGAATTGCTTCACGGTTGGCGCCGCGCTTAGCCATTTCGGGTTGGAAAGCCAAGAGTCGTTCACACATTGCAACGACTGCGGCGGCAGTTGTGAAAGGGTCAAGCGATTCAGGGAGCCGCTTAGCTGCCACGCCTTCAGAGACCATTGCTTGTAGCGCATCCATGACGAGCAAGTTCGCTTCGGTCCGCACGGCACGGAAATGACGGTTGCCTTCTTCGGCTTTTAAGTTGCGGGCGCGAAGCACGGCGTGATGGGTATCCCAATACACCATGTACGCATCAACAAATTTGCCAGCACGTTCGAGGCCGTCCGACCCGGTCCAACCTGGTTGCAACAATGCCACGAGCGGCTTCTCGTCTTCGGTTGCTTCTTTAGAGAGTTCGAGAATTGCTTCATCAACGTCATTGAAGTATTGATAAAACGTTGCTGGTGATGAACCGATATCGCGCGAGATATCAACGACGCGCAAATCTAAAATTCCTTGTTCTTGCAACAACTTGGCAGTTGCGTCAAGAAGCTTCCGACGTGTTGCGAGAGCCCGTGAACCAATCACACGTCCATCTGCAGCAAAGACGTCGTCACTCATTAGTTGGCTCCGTAAACAGCAGCAGGTTTTGGCGCCTCACGAATGAGATCGGCGACAACAGCACCAATCTCGGCGGGCTCGTAGCGAGCACCCTTGTTGAACGGTTGACCGTGTTGCCAGCCATCAGCAACGGAGAGTTCGCCGCCGGCAGTTTCGAACATGCGACCTGAGATTTCACACGACGATGATCCGAGCCACACAACAACTGGGCTGACGTTGGCGGGGTCCATGGCATCAAAACCAGACTCGGGCTTCTTCATCATGTCGGCAAATGCTTCTTCGGTCATGCGACTACGAGCCGATGGCGCAATGCCGTTGATCTTGACGCCGTAACGATCAAGTTCGGCGGCAGCCACGATGGTGAACGACGCAATACCAGCTTTGGCCGCGGAGTAGTTGGCCTGTGACACGCTGCCAAAAAGGCCGGCACCCGACGATGTCGTAACGACTCGGGCATCAATCGGTGTTCCGGCTTTACTCATCGCTCGCCAGTAATCAACTGCTTGACGAACGGGGCAGAACATGCCGCGCAAGTGAACTTTCATGACGGCGTCCCATTCGTCAACTGACATGTTGACAATCATGCGGTCGCGCACGATTCCGGCGTTGCACACCAAAGTGTCGAGATGGCCGAATGTGTCAATGGCTTGCTTGATCATGCGACCAGCACCATCCCAGTCGCTCACATCATCGTCATTGACGATGGCGTCGCCGCCCATACCTTTGATTTCGGCAACGACTTCTGCTGCCGGTGTGAGGTCGTGACCTTCGCCAGTGAGCGAGGCGCCTACGTCATTGACGACGACCTTGGCACCTTCAGCGGCGAAAGCTAAAGCGTGAGCACGACCAAGACCTCGGCCGGCTCCAGTGATGATGACGACTCGTCCGTCACAAATTCCCATGATGTACTTCGTGATGATGACGACTCGTCCGTCACAAATTCCCATGATGTACTTCTTTCAGCAGGTGATGCCGCCATCGATGACGACAATAGAACCCGTCATGTAGCGACCTTCGTTTGATGCGATGAATGCAAAGAGATTGGCCATCTCGTCGGGCTCGGCTTGATCCATAGGTGTCATGATCTTGCCCATGAGTTTGTAATCGGCGTCGGTAGGAAGGCTCATGAATGAATTCACGATGTTGGTATTTGTTCCACCTGGCGCGATGGCATTAACGCGAACACCCTTGCCGCGATACTCGTAAGCGAGTGCACGGGTGAGGTTGACGACTCCGCCTTTGCTGGCGCAGTAAGCGGCGCTCCACGGTGCACCCATTAAGCCCGAAGTTGAAGCGGTGTTGACGATGACTCCATCGCGACCAGTCTTTGCATATGTGTCAAGCAAGTGGGGGAGCGCATAGCGAGTGACATAGAACGTGCCGTTGAGATTGACCGACACGATGCGATCAAACCATTCAGGAGTTTCTTCATGGCTGTTCGCGAAGTGTCCGATACCCGCGATGTTGCACACAATGTCTAGGCCGCCAAGTGCCTTGGCCGCTTTGTTGACAACCTTCTCAACTTCAACTGCCTTGGTGACATCGAGATCGTAAGCAGTTGCGTTTCCGCCGGCCTTCTTGATTTCGGCCGCAGTTTCTTTGGCTCCGCGCAGATCGGCGAGTGCAAGTAGTGCGCCTTCGGCGGCGAAACGTAGTGCAGTCGCACGACCAATTCCGGAACCCGCACCAGTAATGAAGACGCGCTGGCCTTTGAGGCGCTTGTACGTCGGTGCCGGCTTAAGAGCTGGCTTTTTGGCGGGTGCCTTTTTTGCTGCTGGCTTCTTTGCTGTACTCATGATGCTCCTCCGTAGGTGGCTCGTAGATCTTTCTTGAGAACTTTTCCGCTGGGGTTACGCGGAAGTGACGTGAC
>JBEDJE010000157.1:4339-4913 GCA_041172985.1 Actinomycetota bacterium | reverse complement strand
GGTCCAGCGGTCCCAGCTCGCGCAAGTAGCGATGCCCCTGCTCGAGATGGTAGCCGAGGATCTCTTCGAACTCGAGCGCGCGGTCGCGATCGGCGTTGACCTTGTCCGCGATCGTGAACTTGTGCGTCATCGAGTCGGAATGATTGGGCATAACAACGGGCTGTATAGCGATCTCACAGTCACCGAAAATGTTCGTTTTTGGGGTCGAACCGTCGGTGCTTCAACATCCGAGGTCGACGCTGCTTTGCATCGAATGGGACTCGACGGGCGTTTGGCCAATTTGCCCATTTCGCGTCTGTCAGCCGGGCAAAAACGCCGTACCGCTTTGGCGGGATTGGTGGCGCGACGGGCTGAACTTTGGTTACTTGATGAACCGCATGCAGGTCTTGATGCGGCGGGCCGTGATGAACTTGATCAGGTTCTTAAATTGGCTGCTGCTGCCGGCGCGACAGTGATGGTTGCGAGTCACGAACTTGAGCGGGCGAGCCAATTGGCAACTCGGCAAGTTGAAGTTGTGGCCGGTCAAGCGCGAGAACTGGAAACGCCATGAGCAAGCCGTCTCAAAACTCGTCAC
>JBEDJE010000157.1:572-4304 GCA_041172985.1 Actinomycetota bacterium | reverse complement strand
TCACCTAAAAACACGTCACTTAAAAACTCGTCAGGCGTCATCGCGACGGCGCGGCTGATTGCTACCAAAGACCTTCGTGTTGAGTTGCGCAGTCGAGTACTTCTCAATCAAGTGGTGCCTTTTTCACTGATTGTCATGGTGATGTTCGCTTTTGCACTCGACAGCGATGCAGTGCTCGAACGAGTGGCGCCAGGTTTGGTGTGGTTGGCAACGCTTTTTAGTGTTCTCATTATGGTTTCACGTTCCTTCGCCGTTGAAACAGCCGATGGAGCGCTCGATCAATTGCGATCGTCCGGGGTGCCGGCTATGGGTATTTTCATCGGCAAAACAGTGGCCCTGATGGTGCAGTTATTGGTTTTGGTAACACTTCTGGTGGGTGCGGCCGTTGTTCTGTATCGAGCTCAGGTTTCGTGGTCTGGCGGCGTGCTCTTGGTCACCACTGCGGTTGCCGCTACCTGCGGTTTGGCCGCTGTCGGTACTCTGTACGGAGGTCTTGCTGCTGGTGCCAAGGGACGCGAAACTTTGCTTCCGTTGCTCTTATTGCCAGTAGTTGCACCAGTGTTGATCGGAGCAACTCGGGCGACCGAATCTGCGTTCGGCACGAACGGAATTGCGATCAGTGAAGGTTGGCCGTGGTTGGGCTTACTGGCAGTGTTTGCAGTTTTGTTCAGTGTTGCTGGGGCAGTGGCCTTTGGGCCTCTGCTCGATGATTGAAAGTAACGAGCAAAGGAGGAGAACCATGAACACGACAGATACGACAACTGCGCCAAATTCTTCCGCTCGTGATCGTGTCACTGGTACGGCGTTCACTCGTGGCCTCGGTGTCGTGATTTTGGCCGGGATGATTTTGCTCGTCATCCTCGGATTGTTTGTTTCTCCTCCTGATGCCAACCAAGGCGAATCGGTGCGCATTATGTACGCGCATGTGCCGGGTGCTTGGTTGGCCTACCTTGCATTTGTTGTCACCGGAATTTCATCGGCCGCATATTTGTGGAAACGCACTCGATCGCTCACGTGGGATCGCATCGCCGGAGCCTCGGCTGAAGTCGGTGTTTTGTTCATGGGTATCTCGCTAGTTACTGGGAGTTTGTGGGGCCGAATTACCTGGGGTACCTATTGGACTTGGGATGCCCGACTGACCACGACCGCGTTTTTGTTCGTTACGTACATTGGTTACCTTGCAGTTCGTGGACTAGGTGGCACTCATCAACAACGAGCACGGCGAAGTGCAGTTTTGGCGTTGCTCGCGGTTTTAGAAATTCCTTTGGTGCATTTCTCTGTTGAGTTATGGAACACGCTGCATCAAGAAGCGAGCATTGCTGGTCGGGGAACCGATGTTGAGATGGACGGCTTGATGTTGTTCACGCTGTTTCTTGGTGTTGTTGTCTTCACCTTGATGTATGTGTGGTTGGTGTTGCATCGTCAACGTTCGCTGGCACTCGATGACATGCTCGACGATTCGGGACTCGATAACGCACTGACGGCCCGTCGCGCCGAAGCTCAAGGAGTTGCTCGCTAATGGATAACGCCGGCTTCATTTTCGCGAGTTACATCATTACTTTTGGATCAGTTGGCGCATATGCACTGGGTGTCATCCGCCGTTCGCGCAAGTCATCTCGCGATGTACCGCGAGATCAGAGGCCGTGGTTATGAATCAGAATGTCAATGACGACGAAATTGGCATAAGCGCTGACTCACTTGATCTTTCTCCCCGTCCAGTTTCAGCACGACAGCAAAGAAAGCGTCGGCCTTGGCCAGCAATCATTGTGTTGTTATTGGTCGTTGCCACTGGCGGAATTGTGCTGACCAAGTTTTTAACTTCGGCCATTGACTACTACTGCAATGTTGATGAGATTGGAACGAAGTCCGGCTGTGAATCTGGACGCCGATTGCGCATTCAAGGTGTGGTCGATGAGGGGTCAGTCGAAAATGATGGTGTCACAACCAAGTTTGATATGTCTTTCGGCGGAGAGACGCTGCCCGTGACCTACGACGGCGAACCAGGCGGAATTTTTAAAGAATGCATCCCCGTCGTCGTCCATGGCATTTTGTCCGATGGCGTTTTTCTTGGCGACCGAGTTGAAGTCAAACACTCAAATGATTACAAGGCCGATAATCCCGATCGGGTCGAAGATGAAGCATCAGCTGCTGAAGGAACTTCGTGCTTGCAGTAAGCATTAATGGGGCCATCGGTCGCGGTGCGATTTTGCTCGGGCTATTGACATGTCTCTCGGGTATCGCCATCACTGTTGCCGGAATTCGAAAGCACGACCTGCGTGCATTGAGATCGACAACTCGTTACGCATATGTCGCGTTTGCTGCTGCTCTTGTGGCATTCATCATGATGGAACGTGCGCTCATTACTCGGGACTTCTCCTTGAAGTATGTGCAACAAGTTGGCTCACGAGACACGCCGGCACTATTTAATGTGACCGCACTGTGGAGCGCACTTGAAGGATCCATTCTGTTGTGGGTGGTTGCTCTCACCGGATTGATTGCTGCCGTGGCGCGAAAGTTTCGAGCGCGTGCCGGAGACGAACTTTTGGCATGGGCCATGGTTGTCTTGTTCGTCGTCGGCTTGTTCTTCTTCTTCTTGTCATACGGCCCAGCGAATCCGTTTGCGGTAGGTGCACCTGGTATCAACGATGGTCCTGGACCAAACCCGCTGCTACAAAATCACATTCTTGTTTTGTTTCATCCACCGATTTTGTATATCGGGTATGTGGGTTTCACGGTGCCATTTGCATTTGCGATGGCGGCCTTGATCACCGGTCGAGTCGGAGAAGGATGGTTGCTTGAAACTCGGCGCTGGACTTTGTACGCATGGGGCTTCTTGACCATCGGCATCATCCTTGGCAGTTGGTGGAGTTACGAAGTTCTCGGTTGGAGCGGCGTGTGGGCGTGGGACCCAGTTGAAAATGCGAGTTTCTTGCCATGGCTCACAGGTACTGCATATTTACATTCAGTACTTGTTCAAGAGCGTCGCGGCATGTTGCGCGTCTGGAACCTGAGTTTGGTGATCGCTACTTTCAGTTTGACCATTCTCGGAACTTTCCTGACTCGTTCGGGAGTCATCAACAGCGTGCACGCTTTTAGCGAAGGCAGCGTTGGACCATGGCTATTAGGTTTCTTCACTGTCATCGTGGTCGTTGCGATCGTCTTGATTGGGCGTCGAGGTGATCAGTTGCGATCACCTGGAGCTATTGATTCACCAATCAGTCGCGAAGGAGCATTTTTAGCGAACAATGTGGTGTTCAGTATTTTCGCTTTTGTCGTTTTGCTCGGAACAGTTTTCCCTCTCATCGTTGAAGCTTTGAATGATCGCCGCATAGTGGTCGGTGAGCCATTCTTCAATCGAATGACCATGCCCCTCGGTTTGACGTTGCTGTTCTTGATGGCCATTGCCCCGGTTCTTCCATGGCGTAAAGCCAGCCAAGAAGTTTTACGCGATCGATTGTTTTGGCCAGCTTGGTGTGGGGTCGGTGCTCTCGCAATTTCTGTTTTCGTCGGTGCCGATGGATGGGCATCACTTTCGGCTTTTGCACTCGGTGGATTTGCTGCTGGGGCGGCGCTGCGTCAGATTGCTATAGCAAGTCGACGTCAAGGTTGGCGTGGAGTAGTGGGTCGTGCAAACGGTGGAATGGTCGTGCACATTGGTGTGATCATTATTGCTGTCGCTTTAAGTGCCTCTTCGTCGTATACGCGCACTCAAGAATTTGTCATGGAAGTGGG